>NZ_QTQH01000007.1:0-264101 GCF_003853805.1 Burkholderia sp. Bp8994 | reverse complement strand
GCCAAGCGCGATGCGAAGCGCGGGCTGGCGTCGCTGTGCATCGGCGGCGGGATGGGCGTCGCGCTCGCGGTCGAGCGCGGTTGAGCAGAGTCTGACGATAGTGCACGCATGCGGCGCCGGCCAGCGCCGCACACACATGCAGCAAACTTCGCGCACAACAAGCTGCCAACAACAAGCGTGATGTTCCGGTGCGCGCCACGTCCGCCCTGCGGGCGCCAGCGCATCGCAGCGGCGGGGCGGCAGCATGTGCCATGCCGTCGCCCCGCACCTTTGACTACTTTTCTTGTCGGTAACTCATAGGATGACTAAGCGAATTGCAGTTGTGACGGGTGGGATGGGTGGTCTCGGCGAAGCGATCAGCATCCGGTTGAACGATGCGGGCTGCCAGGTCGTCGTCACGTATTCGCCGAACAACACCGGCGCCGATCGCTGGCTGACCGAGATGCACGCGGCCGGTCGCGAATTCCACGCGTATCCGGTGGACGTGGCCGATTACGATTCGTGCCAGCAATGCGTCGAGAAAATCGTCCGGGACGTCGGCCCGGTCGACATCCTGGTGAACAACGCGGGCATCACGCGCGACATGACGCTGCGCAAGCTCGACAAGGTCAACTGGGATGCGGTGATCCGCACCAACCTCGATTCCGTGTTCAACATGACGAAGCCGGTCTGCGACGGCATGGTCGAGCGCGGCTGGGGACGCATCGTCAACATCGCGTCGGTCAACGGCTCGAAGGGCTCGGTCGGCCAGACCAACTACGCGGCCGCGAAGGCCGGCATGCACGGTTTCACGAAATCGCTCGCGCTCGAGACCGCGCGCAAGGGCGTGACGGTGAATACGGTGTCGCCGGGCTACCTCGCGACGAAGATGGTGACGGCGATCCCGCAGGACATCCTCGATACCAAGATCCTTCCGCAGATTCCGGCGGGACGGCTCGGGAAACCCGAGGAAGTCGCGGCGCTGGTCGCCTATCTGTGCTCGGAAGAGGCCGGTTTCGTGACGGGCTCCAACATCGCGATCAACGGCGGCCAGCACATGCATTGACGCGCGGCGGCCCGGGCGGCGTTCGCGCGCGCGTCCGGGCCGTGCTCCCGCTGTATCCAGCGCCGGGGCGGCGCGCACGCGCGCGGTGACGGAACACGGACGCAGGTTCGCCGCGCATGCGGCGGGCCGGGTGCGCCCGCGTGCCGGCTACCGCGTCACGGCACGCACGCCGCACCGGCCTCGCATTCCGGAGGAGGCATGGGTGACACCTGGATGGGACTCGCGATCGGCGGCTCGGCACTGGCCGTCGCGCTGACGATGGCGATCGCGCTTCACTGGCTCGAGCGGCGCCGCGCGCGGTTGCTGCGCAACTTCGATCATCGCGATTGCTGGCTGGTCGCGTACGGCAAGTGCTTCGCGCGCGGGCCGGCGCGTCGCACGCGCGGCGGCGCGCGCTGACGGCGGCGGTGCGGCACCGCCGCGTTCACGCGTCGTGCCGCGTCCCGCGCATCCGTCTGCGGTGCGCGGGACGTTCGCACTCAATCGCTCTTTCGCGCGCCTTCGCCTGAATCGTTCTTGTGGAAGATCCGCTTCGTCGTGCGCTTGGTGGCATCCCAGCCTTCGCGCGACGCGTGCGCGATGCCGTGGCCGACCGTCTTCGCGGCGCTCGCGGTCGCGTGGCCGAAACTGCGCGCGGCCTCGCCGGTCTTGTGCGCGGCTTCCTTCGAATCGCGCTTGATGTCCTGCTTCACTTCCGACATGTCCGCGTGCGCGATCGGGCTGATCAGCGCGAGAACGAACGCGGTGCAAATGAACTGACGTGCTTTCACGGCCTGGTTTCCTTGGGGCTGGTTCATCTAGGGTCCGCGCGGCCCGCGGGCGGCGCAACGCGCACGCCGGTTGCCGATGCATCGAGCATCACCGCGGCGCGGCCGCCGAGCAACACGCGCTCGCCGCAGCGCAGCGTGAAGCCGTACAGCACGGAGCGGTCGTCGCCGCCGATGCGTTCGGCGTCGACGATCAGCGGCAGCTCGAACGTGTCGAGCCGGTCGACGAACGCGTCGACGTTGCGCACGCTCGCGAGATAGCCGGCGCGCGGCCGCGCGGGTTCCGCCTGCGCCTGCTGCGCACCGAGCAGCGCGCCGTGCACGGCCATCGCCTGTGCCGCATATTCGATCCCGCAGACCGACGCGAGCCGGCCGCGCGAGCGCAGCGGGTTGTGCGGGGCGCGGTGGCTCGTCGCGCTGCAGCGGATGCGCGCGGCGTCCCACGATTCGACCCGATCGAGCAAGCACATCGCGCCGTCGTGCGGAATGTGCACGGCGATCCATGCGCGATCGAGCGTGGCCGGTGCCGGCGCAGGCATCGGCGTCGAAACGGGCGTCGTCATCGCGCGTGCCCCGCCGCGGCATTCGGCAGTGCGATATCGACCTGCACGCGCGTATCTTCCAGATAGTCGAGCACGACGCTCGCCGCGCGCCGCGCCGCGAGCGCGTCGAGCAGCGGCAGCGCGCGCGCGGCCGGATTGCCGGTGCGCAGCGCGTCGAGTTCGGGGTTCGCGAGCGTCGTCGCCGGCGCGTCGGTGAGCCGCACGTCGATGCGCGCGAGCGTGCGTTCGCTCGCGTCGGGCGCGAGCACGAGCGCGACGCCGAATGCGTCGACGATCGGCCGCACCGCGTGCAGCGGCTCCGGATAGTCGGTGTCGTAGGCGATCAGCAGGCTCGGCACGCGATCGACCATGACCTGGCACACGCTTTCGAGCAGGCCCGCGGCGAAGCTGCCGTCGTGCGCGCACAGCACGTTCGACGTCGCCATCGCGCGGGTCGCGATGCTCCAGTAGCCGGCCGGCGCGTTGTGCACCGAGTTGTGAAAGCGCGTGGGCGACAGGTGGCGATCGTCGCCGGCGAGGGTCTCGCAGATCGCGTGGCAGTTCTGGCCGTCGCCGCCGGACGCGCTGAACACGGTCGCGAGCGTGGCCGCATCGCGCCCGCTCGCGGCTGCCGCTTCGAGGCCGACCGCGAGCGCGACGCGCACGACGGGGCCGGTGCGGCGGCGTTCCGCCGGCGGCAGGCCGGCAGGCGGCGGCAGCACGGTGCGCGCGCTCGCATAGGCCGCGCGGCCCGCGAGCACGTCGGCCGCGTGCGGCCAGTCGTTCAGTCCCGGCCCGACGAGGCCGACACTTTCGATGAAGGCGGTGACGGTCATGTCGGCTCCCGGCGGCTCGCATGCCCGGCGCGGCCGAGGATCAGGCTGCAGTTCGTGCCGCCGAAGCCGAACGAATTCGACAGGACCGCACGCACGCGCGCATCGCGGCTCGCGAGCACGTAGTCGGCGGCCAGCGCCGGGTCGGGTTGCGTCGTGTTGACGCCGGCCGGCACGAACTGTTCGCGCAGCGCCAGCGCGGCGACGACCGCTTCGAGGGCGCCGGCCGCCCCGAGCGTGTGACCGGTCGCGCCCTTCGTCGAACTGCACGGCGTGCGCGCGAGCAGCGCGCCCACCGCGCGGCTTTCGGCGGCATCGTTGCTGGGCGTCGCGGTGCCGTGCAGGTTCACGTAGTCGATGTCGCTTGCAGCGAGGCCGGCCGACGCGAGCGCCTGTTCGATCGCGATGCGCGCGCCGAGCCCTTCCGGATGCGGCGACGACATGTGATGCGCATCGCTCGATTCGCCGATGCCGAGCAGCAGGATCGCGTCGCCGTCGAGCGTGGCGGGCGCGTCGGGCACGCGTTCGAGCAGCGCGAACGCAGCCGCTTCGCCGATCGAGATGCCGTCGCGCGCGACGTCGAACGGGCGGCACGGCCGGCGCGACAGCAGTTCGAGCGAATTGAAGCCGTACAGCGTCGTCAGGCACAGCGAATCGACGCCGCCGACGACGGCCGCATCGATCAGCCCCGCTTCGATCATCCGGCGCGCGGAGCCGAACACCTTCGCGCCGGACGAGCACGCCGACGAGATCGCCATCGCCGGCCCGCGCAGCGCGAAATACGCGCGCACGAACGCAGCCGGCGAATACGGGTTGTGCGTGTGCGTGTAGCGGAATCCGGCGGGCAGGGCTCCGCTGGCCGGATCGCGCTGCTCGTACGCGCGCTCGGTCTCGAGGATGCCGGACGTGCTCGTGCCGACGAACACGCCGACGCGCGCGGCGCCGTGGCGCGCCACGGCCGCCGCGACGCGCGCGTCGAAGCCGTCCTGGACGAGGCAGAGTTGCGCGAGGCGGTTGTTGCGGCAGTCGAAGTCGGCGAGATCCGCGCGCACGGGCTGCGCATCGACGCCGTCCACGGCGCCGATCCAGGTGTCGAGATCGGCGCGTTCGAAGTCGCACGGCGTGAGCCCGCCGCGTGCGTGGCGCAGCGCGTCGACGGTCGCGTCGAGGCCGCGGCCGATGCAGCTGGTGGCGGTGAAGTGCGAGAGCAGGAGAGGTTTCACGAGGGTCGTATCCGGTGGCCGGAACGGGCGCCGCAGCGGGGCTGGCGGGCGCGCCGGGCGTGGTCAGATTTTATCAAACGGGGCGGCTGGGATGCCCGGCCCGGCGGGCGGATCGGACGGTTCGGGCGCGAGCGCGGCGCGCAGCGTGGTCCAGTGCAACTGCGCATCGGCGGCCGCGTGCAGCAGCGCGGGCAGCACGTCGAGCACCACTGGTTCGCCACGCGCGTCGCGCGCCGCGTGGCCGTCGTGCACGAGCAGGATGTCGCGCGCAGCCAGGCCGTTCAGCAGGCGGTGCGTGACGGTATCCGCATCGCGCGCGCGGGTGTCGAAGCCACGGCGCGTCCAGCTGGCGAGCTGCAGGCCGAACTCGCACAGCACCGGCTCGAGAAACGGATTGCGCAGGCCGGCCGGCGCGCGGAAGAAGCGCGGGCGCGTGCCGGCGATCTCGGTCAGCGTCTGCTGCGCGGCCGCGATTTCACGGCGCAGCGCGGCGGGCCCCGACAGCGAGAACGTATGCCGGTGCCGCTGGCTGTGGTTCTCGACCGCGTGGCCGCGCGCGACGATCGCTTCGATCCACTGCGGATGGCGGCGCGCGAGATCGCCGATGCAGAAGAACGTCGCGCGCGCGTCGTGGCGATCGAGCAGGTCGAGCACGCGCGGCGTGACGTCGGGGTCCGGGCCGTCGTCGATCGTCAGCGCGATCCGGCGGCCGGCGCCGGCCGGCAGGCGCGTCCAATTCGGCCCGAGCAGCGCGCTGCGCGGCCACAGGCCGGCGGCGGTCAGTGCGAGATGCGACGCGACCACGCCACCGGCGGCCCACGGCCATGCGGCCGGTTGCGCGACGACGGCCGCGAGCGCGCCCGCGTGCAGCGCGGCCGTGCCCGCGATCAGCGGCGTCGGTTTCCAGCGGCGCGCATCGCCGGGCTGGCGAGGCGGAACGGACGACGGCGCGTTCATGCGCGACCTCCTGTCGGCTCACGATGAGGGCTGCCAGCGGCCACCGCCGCCGCGCGCGGCGCGAGAATCGCGGCGAACGCGAGCGCGAGCATCGCACCGGGGCCGACGGTCAGCCCGAAGGTTTCGAGCAGCGGCACCCGCGACAGCGCGAGCAGGCCGAAGCCGGCGACCGTCGCGAGGTTCGCGATCAGCAGCGACACGAGCGTGTGCGGCGTGACCGGTTGCGCGTCGTCGCGCTTGCAGAAGAACAGCGCATAGTTCGAGCCGACCGCGACGATCAGCAGCATCCCGACGAGGTGCAGGATCGTCAGCGGCACGCCGGCGAGCGCGAAGCCGGCCGTCACCACCAGCACGGCCGCGACCAGCGGCGCGAGCGCGCGTACGACGCGGCGCGGCGAGCGCAGCGCGATCAGCAGCAGCACGGCGATCGCCGCGAAACCCGCGAGCGACAGCCGGATGTCCTCGTGCACGTAGTTCACGTACAGGCGGTCGGCCTCGGCCTTCATGTCGACGAACAGCGCGTCGGGCACGCCGGCGCGCGCGACGGCCGCGCGAATCGGCGCGGCATCGAGCGCCGGAGCCGCCGGACCGGTGCGTGCGACGTCCGGCGCGCGCAGCGGCAGCATCGCGCGCCAGCGGCCCGCGCGCTCGGTCAGCAGCGCGTCGACGGCGAGCGCCATCGACGTGCCGCGCAGGTCCGCGCGCGTGAGCAGCGGCGCGTGGCGTGCGGCCTCGACATCGGCGATGAACGGAGCGAACAGCTCGGGCCTGACCGGGATCGGCTGGTTCGCGACGGCCGCGCGCATGCGTGCGGCAAGCGTGTCGGCGTCCGGCAGGCTCGCCTGGCGCGCGCGCTGCGCGGCGTCGCTCGGCAGGTAGCGCGCGGGACTTTCGAAGCCCGCGAGCGCGCCGCGCTCGACGAGCGGCTGCAATTGCGCGGCGACCCGTTCCGCGCGTTCGAGCGCGGCCTGTTCGGTCGGCGCGGAAATCACGACGAGATAGCGCACGTCCGGCGCGCCGAGATCGGCGCGCAGGCGTGCGTCGAGTGCCTGCGCGCCAGCGGGCACGGGGCTCAGTGCCGCAAGCTCGCGGCTCCACAGGCCGTCGCGATGCAGCATGAGCGTCGCGCACGCGGCGAGCACGAGCGCGGCGAGCGGCCAGCGCAGCCGCGGCGCGGCAGCGGCCGCGCGCGCGAGCACCGCGCCGACGCGCGACACGTCGCGAATTGCGACGTGCTCGCCGCGCAGGTGCGGCAGCACGAAGCGCGTGACGAGCGCGGCGGCCGTCAGCCCGGCGATCGAGTAGAGCCCGAGCTGCACGAGGCCCGGAAAACCGGAGAACAGCATCGACGCGAAGCCGCACACGGACGTCAGCACGCCGAGCCGGATCGTCGGCCAATAAGCGGCGATCCATGCCCGCGTCGCGTCGGCGGGCCGTGCGGTGCCGCGCGAGCCGGCCTGCGCCGATTGCACGAACAGGTAGATCGAATAGTCGACGGCTTCGCCGATCAGCGTCGTGCCGAAGCCGAGCGTCAGCCCGTGGACCGTGCCGAACGCGATGCCGACCGCCGCGATGCCGGCGGCGATGCCCGTCAGCACCGGCAGCAGCCCCAGCGCGAGCGTGCGCGGCGAGCGGTACAGCGTCAGCAGCAGCGCGACGATCAGCACGACGCTCGCCGTCGACAGCCGCTCGACGTCGTGCCGGATCGTGTCGCGCGTGTCGACCGAGAACACGCCTGGGCCGGTCATCGCGAGCGTGTACGCGGCCGGGTTCGGCAGCGCCTGCGTCGCGGCGGAGAACGCGCGGCGCACCGCGTCGATCGCGCGTGCCTGCGCATCGGTGTCGGAGCCGGGCGCGGCCGTCTGCACGACGAGCACCGCGCGCGTGCCGTCGCGCGACGCCCATACGCCGTCGCGGCTGGCGGGCTGCGCGCCGCTGTCGAGCTGATTGACGAGCGCCGTCACTTCGCCGGTCGGGTCGCGCGGCAGCAGTGCCTTCGCGACGAGCCCCGCCGACGAACTCAACAGGTCGAGGCTGTCGCCGAGCGCCTGGTGCAGGCCGTCCGCGCTGAAGCGCTGCGGCGCGACGGCCGGGCTCAGCAGGTAGCGATGGTCGAACACGAACTGCCGGTCGTGTGTGTCGTCGACGGCTTCGCCGTTGTTGATCGAGGAGAATTGCCGGTCGGCGCGCAGCGTGCCGGCGACGCGCCGCGACAGCGCGGCACGCGTGGCCGCATCGCCGCCGTCGATCGCGACGAGGATCAGCCGCGACACGATGCCGTCGCGCAGTTGATCGACGAGCACGCGCTGCCCCGCGCTCGGTGCGCGCGGCAGGAACGCGGACAGGTCGGCCGTGAAGTTCGCGCGGGCGATCGCGATCCCGCATGCGACGAGCGCGAGCAGCCACACGAGCACCGCGCGTTGCCGCCACGCGGGCAGGCGGTGCGTGACGGGGGCGGGCGGCCGGGTGCGATCGTCCATCAGTTCGCCGGGACGGGTTGCAGGCGCATCGTCGAACGGTCGCCGTCGGCCTGCCGGATCGCGACGCTGCGCAACACGTCGCGCGAGCCTTCGAGCGTGATCGTGCTGACGACCTTCAGCATCCGCGAGTCGAGCGGCGTGAGCGTCAGCGTCCAGTCGTCGCCGCGACCGGCGAGCGCGACCTTGTAGACCTGCTCGAGCGCATAGCGGTTGCCGGCGAGCGTCGCGCGGATGCTGTCGATGAACGCGCCGAGCTCCGGATAGCGCGCGAGCGCGAGCGTGTACTTGCGGTTGTTGCGCTCGACGGTGAGCATGTCGCCGTCGACCACGAGATGTTCGGGCTTCGGGTTCAGCGTGTGCTTCTCGAGATGGTCGGGTGCGACGAACACGAGCTCGCCCGACGATTCGAGCGGCTGCGTGGTGATCGACAGCGTCTTCGTCTCGGTGAACGTCGCGCGCCCCGACTTGTGCTGCGCGAGTGTCGACATCAGCCGGTCGAGGGTCCATGCCGAACCGGTGTCGGCCGCGTGCGCGGGCAGGGCGAGCGCGACGGCGGCCGTGACGGCGAACCTGCGTGCGGCGCGGCGCAGCGCGCGCGGGTGCGGCAGCGGGAGCATCGGTAGCAACATCGGCGGAAAGCGGCGAACGGCGGTCATGCGTCGGAATCCCTCGTGGCGGACAGGCCGGCGCACGCGTGCGCCGCGTCGCGGCGCGCGGCGGCCGTGCCGGTCTGCCAGAAATCGAAATAGTTGAACCAGTTGTACGGCGCCGCGCGACAGTACTGGTCGAGCAGCATGACGTAGCGCGCGAGCGCCGCGTCGACGGCCGCCGCGCGCGTGTCGCGGCGCACGTCGGAAAAATCGGCGAGCGTCTCGAAGTGCACATCGTAGCGATTGCCGTCGCGATAGAGGCCCGTCATGAACAGCACCGGACGCCGCAGCATCGCGGCCATGTACAGCGGCCCGAGCGGGAATGCCGCCGGCGCGCCGAGCAGCGGCAGCCACCGCAGCGACGCGGTCGCGTCGTCGAGCAGCGTGCGGTCGGCGAGCATCCCGACCATGCAGTTCGCGTCGAGGCGTTCGCGCACCTTCAGCATCGAGTCGACCTGCCCGAGCGGAATCACTTCCGGCTTCGCGGCCGGGTTGACGGCGGCGAGCGTCGCATTGATCTTGCGCGCGTTCTCTTCGAACATCGTGACGACGACGCGCAGGTCCGGGCGCGTGCGGCCGATCGCGCGCACGACTTCGAAGCTGCCGAGGTGCGCGCCCATCAGGAATGCGCCGCGCCCGCCGGCGAGCGCGGCGTCGACCCGTGTTTCGCCGTGCAGCCGGATGTCGAACAGGTCGAAGCGGCCGTTCATCAGGTAGATGCGGTCGTGGATCGTCGCCGCGAACGTGAACACGTGCCGGTACACGTCGCGCCAGCGCGCGGGACGGCCGAGCACGCGGCGCAGGTAGTCGCGCGACGCGGCGCACGCGACCGGCGAGAACAGCACGAAATAAGTCGCGACGGCATGCAGCACGATGCGCGATGGCCGACGGCCGAAACGCAGCGAGATCCAGGTCATCACGCGCAGCAACCCGGCGTTGCTGCGTTCCTGGCGCTCGGCCCATGCGGTGCGCTTCATCGCTGCGCGCCGTCCTGCGCGGCCGGCGGCGCGGACAGCACGCCGGTCGCGACGTCGCGCGCACCCGCGCGCAGCGTGAAGCGGATCGCGCCGCCGGCCGCTGCATCGAACGCGAGATCGAGCGCCTCGCCGGGCGCGACCGGGCTCAGGAATTTCGCGGAAGCCAGCCGCCACGTATCGAGCGGGCGATTCAGCGATGCGCCGAGTGCGGCGATCGCGTGATCGAGCAGCACGACGGCCGGCACGATCGGACGACCGGGGAAATGACCGGGCAGCGCCGGATGATCGGCGGGAATCGTGAACGCGAGCGGCGCATCGGGCGCGGCCGTCGCGGCGCGCTCGCGCACGTCGGCCCCGGCGGCGCGCGTGTGCCGTGCGACGAGCGCGGCGACCACGTCGCGCGGCAGCTTGCCCGTTTCGTTGCGCGGCAATGCGTCGACGAACACGAGCGGGCGCGGCATGAACGCCGGATCGATCCGTTCGCGCAGCGCGCGCTGCAGGTCGGCCGCGGCGAGCGTCGGCGCGACCACGAGCGCGACGAGGCGCGTGACCGGTTCGCGGGTCGCATCGGCGTCGGCCGGCGCGATGTCGTCCGGCATGAAGAACACGCCGTCGACGACGTCGGCAATCGCGTTCAGCTGATGGTTCAGGTAGGCGAGCGACGTGCGCTTGCCGGCGATGTTGACGAGGTCCGCCTTGCGGCCGTGCAGCAGGAACCGGCCGTCGCCGAGCAGCTCGAGCGCATCGCCCATCGGCACCGGGGTTTCGACGTGTCCGCCCGACACCCACACGGTCGGGCCGCTGTCGTCGCCCGCGGCATCGTGGTCCGACGCGTCGTGCGCCGCGCGCGCGTCGAGCCGGATGTCCGGGAACGGTTGCCACGCGGCGCCCTGCGACGTGCGGCGCGTCGCGATCTGGCCGGTTTCGGTGCTGCCGTAGATTTCGACGAGCGGCGCCTCGAGCGCGGCCTCGGCTTCGTACGCGAGTTTTTCCGACAGCGGCGCGGTGGCCGACAGCACGAGCGCGGCCGGCGGCAGCGCATGGCCGGCCGACAGCAGCGCGCGCAGGTGGATCGGCGACGTGACGAGCACGCGCGGCTGCGGGATCGCGGCGAGTTCGTCGCGAATGTCGACCGGGTAGAACGGCTGACGGTTGCTGAACGCGAGGCCGCCGATCAGCGCGAGCAGCACCGTCGATTCGAAGCCGTACATGTGCTGCGCGGGCACGGTGCCGATCAGCGTGGCCGCGCGGCCGTCGAGCAGGCCGAGGCGCTCGGCCGCCGCGCGCACGCAGCCGACCAGGAAGCCCCAGGTCTTGCGGTGCGGCACCGGCGCGCCGGTCGAGCCGGACGTGAACACGTACGCCATGATCCGCGACGCGTCGATCTGCGGCACCACGCACGGTGCGTCGTCGGGGAGTTCGCCGGGTGCGGCGTCCGGATACGCGAAGCGCGGCAGGTCGATCGTGCAGTCCGGCGCGTCGTGCAGGCAGAACGCGTCGGGTGCGAACGACGCGAGCTGGCGCACCATCTCGGGCGTGTGCGTCGACGGCAGCAGGCTGATCCTGCCGGTGACGAGCGCCGCGCACAGGCTGACCGCGAAGCGGTAGCGGTCGCGGCACACGTTGAACACGTGGCGGCCGGCGGGCAGTGCGGCGGCCACGCGCGCGACATCGGCGACGAACGTGCGGACGGTGACGGGCGTGCCGTCGCGCCAGGCGATCGTCTGGTCCGGCGAGGAATGGAATACCAGCGGGTGAGTCGGCATAAATCGGTCAAAGCGAAAGGCGGTCACCGGCGCGGCCGCGATGCGGCGCCGCGACGGCCATGAATTCATCGTGACGGCTGCGTCGACGCGCGGTACGCGCGCACCGCGTCGACCATCCGCGGCCGCGCGTCGTGCGGCAGCGCGAAGCGCCGGCACGCATGCTCGGCGGCGAACATCACGGCGACGAGCGGCAGCGACAGGTAATTCGCGAATGTCGACCACGCGACGATCGGCGCGGTCGCGAACAGCAGCGTCGACACGGCGGCGATCGCGACGAAGAACAGCGTCCATGCGAGCGTGATGTGCCGCGTGTAGCGCGCGACGGCCGGCGTGATCGTGCCGTGGATCAGCGTCGCGAAGCGCGTGCACAGCGGCACCTGGCCGGCCGCGAGGGTGCGGCCGAACAGCAGCGCCATCGCGAGGTTGAAGCTCGCGTGCTCCAGATACAGGCCCCATTCGAAATGGCGCGCGAGCGGGATGCGCACGGCCCACAGCGCGACGGCGGCCAGCAGCCACGCCGGCACGAGCCAGGCGCGCCGCGGCGAGCGCAGTGCCGCGCCGAGCGCGAGCAGCAGCGGCGGCACGAGCGCCATCGCGAGGCCGAAGCCGTGCGCGCCGGGCGTCGCGGCCGCGTAGTGCGCGCCGATCTGGTACGCCGCCACCGCGGCGACCGCGCCGGCGCCGCGTACGATGCCGAGCGGCGTGCTCATCGCGGCGCTCCGGGCGCGCGGCGCGGGTGCGCGTTGCCGCCGGCTGCCGCGGCACGGCGGCAAACGGACGGACAAACCGGAGCGAGGGGAGCGGACGGGCGCGGCATGGTTGCTGGAAACATCGGGCGGATCGGGGCCGGACGCGTGCGTCGGGCCGTCAAACATCATATGAATGGCGGCCGGGACGCTAGTCCGGGCCGGCTGTCGTGCACGCACATTTTAGGGCCGCGGCGCGGCGGTTCGAGGCAGGTGCAGCCGGGTTTTGTAACCGAATGTATGGCAGCGCACTGAAGCTTTTGCGGCGACGATCCATTTCCATCCGAAGCGGCTCAAGCGTCTGCTGCGATCGGGTCCCGAAACCGGCCGTGGCGGGGGCCCTTCAGTCTGTAACCATTCCCCGTATACGTGCCGATACCCATCGTCTAGAATCCGCGTAACTTTTACAAACGATCCCCAATAACGCAGGCGGGGAAGCCGGCAGACGCCGGAGGGACGGAGATTCGCGCGCCTCGCACCGCGCCGGGCGTGCACGACGGCTGCCGTTTTCCGGGCGCCTCCCGCTGCCATGGGCCGCCTGCCCGCAAGCATGATGAACGCACTGGAACAAGAGCTCGCCACGCTGATCATCGGCGAACTGAATCTCGAAGACGTCCCGCTCGAAACGGTGACGGCCGGGACCCCGCTGTACGGCGAGGGCTTCGGGCTCGACTCCATCGACATCCTGGAAATCGCGCTGCTGATCTCGAAGAAGTACGGCTTCGAGCTGCGCTCGGACAATCCGGACAACCAGAAGATCTTCGCGACGCTCGGCGCGCTTGCCGCGTACGTCGCCGCGCATCGCACGAAGTGACGAAGGCGCGCGCGGGCGCGACGCGGCACGCAGGGGATGACGGGACGCGGCGGCGGTGGCTGGATGCACCGCCGCCGCGTCGATCGAGGAGGAACGCGATGAACGGAGCAATTCGATGCGGGCGCTCGTAACGGGCGGCAGCGGCGCACTCGGGCAGGCGATTTGCACGACGCTCGCGCAGGCCGGCCACGAAGTCTGGGTACACGCGAACCGGAATCTCGCGCAGGCGCAAGCCGTCGCGCAGCAGATCGTCGCGGCCGGCGGCATCGCGCATGCGATCGCATTCGACGTGACCGACGCGGATGCGACGCTCGCCGCGCTCGCACCGTTCGTCGACGACGCGCCGGTGCAGATCCTCGTCAACAACGCGGGCATTCACGACGACGCGCCGATGGCCGGCATGTCGCGCCAGCAATGGCACAGCGTGATCGACGTGACGCTCAACGGTTTTTTCAACGTGACGCAACCGCTCCTGCTGCCGATGATCCGCACGCGGCGCGGCCGGATCGTCAACATCGCGTCGGTCGCCGGCGTGACCGGCAACCGCGGACAGGTCAACTACGCGGCCGCGAAGGCGGGGCTGATCGGCGCGACGAAGTCGCTGTCGCTGGAACTCGCGTCGCGCGGCATTACCGTGAACGCGGTCGCGCCCGGCATCATCGAGTCGCCGATGGCGGAACATGCGTTTCCCGCCGAACGGATCAAGCAGCTCGTGCCCGCGCAGCGCGCCGGCCGGCCCGACGAAGTCGCGGCGATGGTCGCGTATCTGGTATCCGATGCGGCCGCCTATGTGACGGGGCAAGTGCTGTCCGTCAACGGCGGCCTCGCATGACGACGCGCGCCGCGTCGGCTTGACGCGAAGCAACGGCGCGCAACGCGGCGCGTGGCCACGATGCCGCGAGCCCGCGCCGCATAGTGAGGAAATCGAAGTGTCAGTGCACCCTGTCGACGCCGAACGGCGAGCGTGTTCCCCGTCGTCCGCCACCAGCGCGGTCGCACGCGGACCCATGGCGGCCACGTCCACCGCGAACGGCGGCAATCGTGCGTTGCGGCTCGTCCAGATCGATCAGGCACGGCTGGCTGCGCTGCTGCACGATGCGCAGCAGCGGGGCGACGCATTCGGCCGCGTGTTTCCCGGTGCGCTGGGCGCGGTCTGCATCGGCGCGGCCGGGTCGCCGGCCGATGCGATGGCGCGCATGCTCGCCGCCGCCGCGCCCGACCTCCCGCTCGCACCGGTGCAGATGGCGCTGCTCGATGCCGGCAGCCATGCACGCGCCGGTGCGGTCTGCGAAATCTGGCAGTGCGACGCGCGCGACCTGCGCAGCGAGCGACGCGGCGCGCTGCAGTACCGCTACAGCGCAACGGCGGGGCTCGTGTTCGGCAGCATCGTCGTGCAGGAAGCGCAGGCAGCGCATGAAGCTCAGGAATCGGCCGATGCGGATCGCGACGGCGGCACGCCGCTCGAGCGCACGACGTACGACGCGTACCGCGCGCTGTTCGACGTACTCGATACGCTCGGCATCCCGCATCCGCTGCGGATCTGGAACACCGTGCCTGCGATCAACGCGCAGCAGTTCGGGATCGAACGCTATCGTCAGTTCAATATCGGCAGGCAGCGCGCGTTCGACGCGTGCCGCCGCGCGCTGACGGGCGGCGTGCCGGCCGCCTGCGCGCTCGGTTCCGTCGTGCCGGTCGCGGGTGACATGCCGCCGGCCGCGCCGCTCGCGATCCATTTCATCGCGAGCCGTGCGCCGGCCGATCCGGTCGAGAACCCGCGCCAGGTCAGCGCGTATCACTACCCGGCGGAGTACGGCCCGCGTGCGCCGACGTTCGCGCGCGCGGCCGCATGGCCGGGCGACGCTGCCGCGCCGCTGCTGTTCGTGTCGGGCACCGCCAGCATCGTCGGGCATCGCACCGTGCATCACGGCGACGTCGTCGCGCAAACGCGCGAGACGCTCGCGAACCTGGCCGCCGTGCTCGAGCAGGCCGCGCGGCAGGGGCACGGCCCGTTCACGCTTGCCGACCTGAGCTACCGCGTCTACGTGCGCGACGCCGGCGATGCCGCGGCGCTCGCCGCGATCGAACGCACGTTGCGCGATGCGGCCGGCCCCGGCGTGCGGCCGCTGTTCGTCCACGCGGACGTGTGCCGCGACGATCTGCTGGTCGAGATCGAGGCGAGCGCCGGCCATCCTCTGGAGCACCTGTCGTGAAGCGCGCGGGCCTGTCGCTGCGCGAACCGTCGCCGCACGCGGGCGGCGTCGACGAAGCCTGTCGGCAGTCGCCTGCAGGTCATAAACTTTTGTCAGGATCCTCGTCTTCGCAATCGGCCGTTCCCATGTCCACGCTGCAGGCCTCGTCCACCCATCTCGTACTGATTCCGAGCTACAACCCGGGCGTCAAGGTCGACACGACCGTGCGCAACGCCCGCGCGCAGTGGAATCCGGTGTGGGTCGTCGTCGACGGCAGCACCGACGGCAGCGCCGAGCGCCTGCAGGCGATGGCCGAGCGCGACCCCGGGCTGCGCGTGATCGTGCTGCCGGCGAACCGCGGCAAGGGCGCCGCGGTGCTGGCCGGGCTCGACGCGGCGGCCGCGAGCGGCTTCACGCACGTGCTGACGATGGATTCCGACGGCCAGCATCCGGCCGATCTGATTCCCGAATTCATGGCCGCGTCGCAGGGGGCGCCGGATGCGATGGTGCTGGGCCTGCCGAAGTTCGACGCGAGCGCGCCGCAGCTGCGCGTGCAGGGCCGGCGGCTGTCGAACGGATGGGCCGACCTCGAGACTCTGTGGGCCGGGATCGGCGATTCGCTGTACGGCTTTCGCGTGTACCCCGTCGCGCCGCTCGCCGCGATCATGCATCGCCAGCCGTGGATGCGCGGCTTCGACTTCGATCCGGAAGCCGCCGTGCGGCTGTGCTGGGCCGGGGTGCGGCCGATCCGCATCGAAGCGCCGGTGCGTTACTTCGGCGCGCACGAGGGCGGCGTGTCGCATTTCCACTACGGCCGCGACAACGCGTTGCTCGCGTGGATGCACCTGCGGCTGTTCGCCGGTTTCCTGGTGCGGCTGCCGATGCTGGTCGCGCGGCGGCTGACGCGCCGGTCGCGTTCCGCGTTCGGCCGGTCGTCCGGCCGCGGCGATTGACGGTCCGATTGTCATCAATCGGCTGAGCAATCGCGCCGTTCATTCCGTATTTGTCAGTAATCAAGCTGTCATTCGATGTAAACATCTGGTAATTTTCTGCCGGATTATGCAAAATCGCCGCTCCCAAATACAACTACCGAGGGATCCGGGATGCATATCAAGAAAGCGGCGGCCGCGTGCGGCATGGTTTTCCTGTTGAGCGCATGCGGTGGCGTGCAGAATCTCGACGCGAACAGCCTCACGTCGGCGGGGACCAACCTGGTCAAGGCGGCGACGCTGTCGGACAGCGACATCGCGGCACTGTCGAACGACTCGTGCAAGGCGAGCGACGCCGAATCGAAGATCGCCGCGCCGAACAGCGCGTACGCGAAGCGCCTGACGAAGGTGATGAAGGGCTTCGGCGACATGACGCTGAACGGCCAGAAGATCAACTACAAGGTCTACATGACCAAGGACGTCAACGCGTGGGCGATGGGCAACGGCTGCGTGCGCGTGTACAGCGGCCTGATGGACATGATGAACGACGACGAGCTGCGCGGCGTGATCGGCCATGAAATGGGCCACGTCGCGCTGGGTCACTCGAAGAAGGCGATGCAGACTGCCTACGCGGTCAGCGCGGCACGCACCGCGGCCGGCGCGGCATCGCCGGGCGTCGCGGCCCTGACGAGCTCGCAGCTCGGCGACATCACCGAGAAGTTCATCAACGCGCAGTTCTCGCAGACGCAGGAAAGCGCGGCCGACGACTACTCGTTCGACCTGATGAAGCAGAAGAACATGAACCAGAAGGGTCTCGTCACCGCGTTCCAGAAGCTCGCGCAGCTCGATGGCGGCAAGAGCTCGATGATGAGCTCGCACCCGTCGTCGACGAGCCGTGCGCAGCACATCCAGGATCGCATCGCGAAGGGCAGCTGAGCGCCGCCGGATGGCGCCGGCCTCGTCCGGCGCCCGGGATGAACGAAACCCCACGCTCTTGCGGGCGTGGGGTTTTTGTTTTCCGGGGAAGCGGAAAGCGGCCGGAAAGCGGCCGCGCCGCGTGCTTACGGCACCATCCCCGGCAGCACGTACGCCTGCACGAGCGTGATCAGGCCGACGATCACCGCGAACAGCAGGCTGTGGCGCACGGTGAAGCGGAACAGCTCCGATTCCTTGCCGACCAGCCCCGTTGCCGCGCATGCCACCGCGATCGATTGCGGCGAGATCATCTTCGCGGTCACGCCGCCCGTCGTGTTCGCGGCGACCGCGAGCGTCTCGGGCACGCCGAGCTGGTGCGCGGTCGCTTGCTGCAGCGAGCAGAACAGCGCGTTCGACGACGTATCCGAGCCGGTCAGGAACACGCCGAGCCAGCCGAGGAACGGCGAGAAGAACGGAAACGCGGCGCCGGTCGCGGCGAGCATCAGCGCGAGCGTCGACGACATCCCCGAGTAGTTCGCGACGAACGCGAACGCGAGCACGAGGCCGATCGACAGGATCGGGCGCGTGAGCTCCTTCAGCGTTTCGCCGAACGTGACGAGCGCGTCGCGCGGTTTCATCCGCAGCAGCGCCATCGAGATCAGCGCGGTCACGAGGATCGCGCTGCCCACCGCCGACACGAGGTCGAGCTTCAGCACCGCGTCGAGCGCCTTCGGCGTCGCGGCGATCGGCGCGGTCTTCACGACGAGCTGGTCGAGCCCGGCCACGTGGAACTTGAGGACGGTCGACGCGAGCGCGCCGTGCGCGGCGAACAGCGCCTTGAACGGCGCGATGCTCCACACGGTGACGACGGCCGTCAGGATCAGGAACGGCGACCACGCGCGCACGGTCTGCGCGAGCGAGTACGGCGACGCCTGGCGGCTCGCGCCCGCACCGTTGCCGCCCGCACCGAACCCCGCGAGCGCCGCGCCGCCGCCCGACGCGACGAGGCCGCCGGCCGTCTGCTTCGCGCTGCCCGGTTGCCAGACCTTCAGGAACGCGGCGAGCGAGACGAGGCTGACGAGCGACGACGTGATGTCCGGCAGCTCGGGCCCGATATGGTTCGACGTGAAGTACTGCGTGATCGCGAAGCTGCCGCCGGCGACGAGCGCGGCCGGCCAGGTCTGCCGTACGCCGCGCAGCCCGTCCATCATGAACACGAGCCAGAACGGCACCGCGAGCGACAGCAGCGGCAGCTGGCGGCCGGCCATCGCGCCGATGTGGAACGCGTCGATGCCGGTCACCTGTCCGGCGACGATGATCGGGATGCCCATCGCGCCGAACGCGACCGGCGCGGTGTTTGCAATCAGACACAATCCTGCCGCGTGCAGCGGCTTGAAGCCGAGGCCGACGAGCAGCGCGGCCGTGATCGCGACGGGCGCGCCGAAGCCGGCGGCGCCTTCGAGGAACGCGCCGAACGAGAAGCCGATCAGCAGCATCTGCAGCCGCTGGTCGTCGGTGATCGACAGCACCGACGCGCGGATGATCTCGAACTGGCCGGTCTTCACGACGATCTTGTACAGGAACACCGCCGCGACGATGATCCACGCGATCGGCCACAGGCCGTACGCGAAGCCGAAGCCGGCTGCGGCGAGCGCCTGCGGCACGGGCATGCCATACGCGAGGATCGCGACGCCGAGCGCCAGCAGCAGCGTGATCGCGGCGGCGACGTGCCCCTTCATCCGCAGTGCGGCGAGCGCGACGAAAAAGAAGATGATCGGGATCGCGGCGACGAACGCCGACAGCCCGAGGCTGCCGAGCGGGGTGTAGATCTGATGCCAAACCGGCATGGTTGTCTCCTCCATGGATTTCTATCGGTACGGGTTTGAAAGCGGGGTGGTCTATTCGGGTTGGCCGCGTGCGCGCAGCAGGTCGGACAGGCTGCGCGGCGCCGGCTCGAGCGGCGTGCGATGTTGGGTCCAGCCCATCTGCTTCGCGGGCGTCAGCGCGCGCAGCCGCGTCGCGCTCCAGCGGAACGCGCGATACGCGCGCGGATGCGCAAACGCGCCGGACCAGAAGCGCCACACGAGGTCTTCCGCGCGGTTGTAGTTCGCGCCCTGGCCGCGCAGCGGATGCGCGACGGGTTCGTCGGGCTTGCGGTTCGCCTCGGTACGCAGCCGCACCAGCAATTGCGGGATCGGAATCCGGACCGGGCACACCTCGCCGCACGCGCCGCACAGCGTCGATGCGGTCGGCAGGTCGGCCGTCGCGTCGAGGCCGAGCAGGTGCGGCGAGATGATCTTGCCGATCGGGCCCGGGTAGGTCGTGCCGTATGCGTGGCCGCCGATCCGCGTATAGACGGGGCAGTGGTTCATGCACGCGCCGCAGCGGATGCATTGCAGCGTCGCGCGCAGCTGCTCGTCGGCGTAGGCCTGCGTGCGGCCGTTGTCGAGCAGCACGAGATGCAGCTCGCGCGGGCCGTCGCGTTCGCCGTCGCGGCGCGGGCCCGAGATCAGGTTGAAGTAGGTCGTGATCGCCTGGCCGGTGGCCGAGCGCGTGAGCAGGCTCGACAGCGGCACGATGTGCTCGAGTTTCTCGACGACCTTCTCGATCCCCATGATCGCGACGTGCGTGTCGGGCACGGTGGTCGACAGCCGGCCGTTGCCCTCGTTCTCGACGAGCCACAGCGTGCCCGTGTCGGCCGCCGCGAAGTTCACGCCGGACAGGCCGATGTCGGCTTCCGCGAACGCGCGGCGCAGCGCACGCCGGCCGGTCTGGATCAGCTCGTCGACGTCCTCCGTGTAACGCGTGCCCGGGATGTGTTCCTCGAACAGCTCGGCGATGTCGCCGCGCGTCTTGTGGATCGCCGGCATCACGATGTGCGACGGCTTTTCGCCCGCGAGCTGCACGATGAACTCGCCCATGTCGGACTCGATGCAGTCGACGCCGTGATCCGCGAGGTAATGGTTCAGCTCGATTTCCTCGCTCGCCATCGACTTGCCCTTGATCACGCGGCGCGCCTTCTTCGCCTGCGCGATGCCGAGCACGATCGCGTTCGCGTCGGCGGCCGTCTCGGCCCAGTGCACGTGCACGCCGGCCGCGGTGAGCTTCGCCTCCAGCCGCTCGAGCAGCGCGGGCAGTTGCGCGAGCGCGTGCTGGCGCACCGCTTCGCCGAGATCGCGCAGCTGCTGCAGCTCGGTGTCGTCGGGGAACTGGGTCGCGCGCTTGCCTTGCAAGAAATCCATCGCGCCGCGGAAGCTGCGGCGCAGCGCGGGATCGTCGAGCGCGGCGCGCGCGCGGGCCTTGAAGTCGCCCGGGGCGACGAATTGCAGCGGTTGGTCGCTCATCGCGGCAGGTCCTGGCAGGCGGTTGCGGTCGGTTCGGTGACGATCACGACCCAGAGCTTGCGCGGGCCGTGTGCGCCATACGCGAGGGTCTGCTGGATGTCGGAGGTCTTCGACGGGCCCGACACCAGCACGACGTTGGTCGGCATGCCGGCGTGCCAGCGCTCCGCGTGCGCGGCCGCGTGAAGGTCCGCGTGCAGCGTGTTCGCATGCACGAGCGCGACGTGCAGCGGCGGCACCAGCGACACCGTGCGCGGCGTGCCGGCATCGGGCGCGAGCACGACCGTGCCGGTCGCCGCGATGCCCGAGCGCGCAACCGTGAAGCCCGCGTCGATCGTGTCGAACAGCTCGGCTTTCCATGCGTCGATCGGCCGGTCGAACGGCACCGGCGCGACCGCGTCGGGCAGCGCCTGCGCGAGGGCCGCCGATTCGGCGCGGGCCGGGTCGAGCAGCAGGCGGCGCACGCCGGCCTCGGCCAGGCGCGCGGCAAGCTGCGCGGGCCATGCGTCGGCGGTGGCGCACCAGACTTCGGCGTGCGACGCGGCGAGCGCGGCCTGCATCGTCTGCGCGAGCGCGCGAGGATCGGGCGCGACTGCCGCGCGCCGCGCCGCGTAATGCATGTCGATGCGCGCATCGAGCGCGGGCGCGGCGTTCACGGCGACGCCGGGGGCGGCGGCGCGCAGGCGCGCGAGGATGGCGTCGCGCGCGCTCATTGCGTGTCTCCGCGCAGCGAGCCGGCACCGGTCGTGCGGCGCCACAGGAAGCTCGCGAGATGCTCGACGGGCAGCGCCGCGCCGGCCTTGGCCGCAGCGTGGCCGATGTTCAGCAGGCAGCCGCAGTCCGCCGACACGAGCCGGTCGCAGCCCGTCGCGCAGGCCGATGCGACCTTGTCGCGCACCATCGCGCCGGAGATGTCGGGATGCTTCAGCGAGAACGTGCCGCCGAACCCGCAGCATTCCGATTCGCGTTCATGTTCGATGCGCGTGACGCCCGGCAGCGCGTCGACGAGCGCGACGCCGTGCACGCGCGTGCCCATCTCGCGGCGGGCCGCGCACGACGTGTGCAGCACGACGCGCTCGTCCGGGCCGGCGTTGGCGGTGACGGCGTCGAGCCGCACGTCGAGCACATGGACGAGGAATTCGGCGAGTTCGTAGGTGCGCTCCGCGATCGCGCGTGCCTTCGGGCCGTGCACGGGATCGTCGGCGAACAGGGCGGGCCAATGGTGCCGGATCATGCCCGCGCACGAGCCGGACGGCACGATCACGGGCCACGGCTCGGCGAACAGGTCGAGCTGCGCGGCCGCGACGCGGCGCGCTTCGTCGGGATTGCCGCTGCTGTAGGCCGGCTGCCCGCAGCAGCTCTGGCCGCGCGGATAGTGGACGGTCAGGCCTTCGCGTTCCAGCAGGCGGACCGCGTCGAGCCCGGCTTCGGGGACGAACAGGTCGACCAGGCAGGTCGCGAACAGATAGACGTGCGCGGGGGCGGCGGCGGGGTAGTGCCTTTCGTTCATGTCTCGCTCCAGGGGTGCCGGCCCGGCATGCGAATGCGGGACGACGATTTCGCTGCATAATTCCCGCGACGGCGCCGCAGCTCAAATTGGTTGGGCCAATCGGCGTGACGGGTATTCCGGATGGGGAGACGGCGATGGCGGCGATGACGGCACGGGGCCGGACCGAAGTGGTGATGCGCAAGATCGAGACGGCGCTGCTCGACGGCACGTGGCCGGCCGGCGCGCGGCTGCCGGCCGAGCGCGTGCTCGCGCAGCAGTACGGCGTCGCGCGCAATACGGTGCGCGAGGCGACCCAGCGGCTCGTCGCGCGCGGGCTGCTGCAGAGCCGGCGCGGCGCGGGCGTCTACGTGACGGACCAGTTGCGCGCGGGCATCGCGTCGCCGTGGGGGCAGCTGGTTGCCGACCATCCGGCGCTGCGCGACGACATACTCGAGTTTCGCCGCGTGCTTGAAGGCGCGACCGCGTATTTCGCCGCGCTGCGCGCCGACGCGCACGACCGGCGCCGGATCCGCGCGCTGCTGCGCGAGCTCGAGACCGCGCACGCGAACGACGACGCGGCCCTCGAGGCGTCGGCCGACGCGAAGCTGCACGAGGCGATCGCGCTCGCGTCGCACAACACGATGTTCCTGCACCTGCACACGAGCGTGCTCGGGATGCTGCGCGAGCACATCTCGATCAACGTCGCGGGGATGACCACGCACGACGAGCAGGCATCGGAGTTGCTGCTGCAGCAGCACCGGGTGGTCTGCGACGCGATCTGCGCGCACCGGCCCGAGGAGGCGCGCACGGCGATGCAGACCCATATCGACTACGTGCGCAGCCACTTCGAGCGAAGCGACGACGCGCCGTGAGATTGGTTGGACCATGGGCGCGGCGGGTCCGCCTGGCGGTCGAATCCGAGGACGCCCGCCGGCCGCGGTTCAGGGCCGCGGCCGCGCGCGGCATGCGTGGCGGCTCGGCGCCGCATGCGCCGGGCGCACGATTGACCGGTTCATCGGGCGCCCCCTAGAATCGATTGAACCCGCCCGTCAGCCGCGCGCCGCGGCGATTGCGGACCCGTTGATCCGCCTGTCGAGGGAGTTTCCGTGCTCACGTCCTTGATCCGGTGCGCGCCGGCCGCATTGTCGTTGCGCGCCGTCGGCCGCCCGGCCTGCGCGCTCGCCGTGTGCGCGCTGCTGTCGCTGGCCACCGCCTGCGCGACGCATCCGCCCGCCACCACGCTCGATCGTCCCGTCTCGCACGCGTTGCCGACCGATACCGCGACGCCGTTGCGCGCTGCGCTGGCCGCGCCGGAAGCCGCGCATCCGGGGCAGTCGGGCTTCCGGCTGCTGCCCGACGGCGCGACCGCGCTGCAGATGCGCATCGCGCTCGCACGCGCGGCGACGAAGACGCTCGACATGCAGTACTACATCGCGACCGAGGACACGACCGGCAAGCTGCTGCTGGGCGCGGCGCTGTATGCGGCCGATCGCGGCGTGCGCGTGCGGATGCTGGTCGACGACCTGAACTTCCACGACATCGATCGCGTCATGGCCGCGCTGAACACGCACACGAACATCGAGATTCGCGTGTTCAATCCGTTCGGCGCGTCGCAATACGGGATGGTCGAGCGCACGGCCAACTACTTCACGCGGATCGACAGCTTCACGCGGCGGATGCACAACAAGGCGATGATCGCGGACAACCAGCTCGCGATCGTCGGCGGCCGCAATCTCGGCGACGAATACTTCAGTGCGAGCCCGACGTTGCAGTTTCGCGATCTCGACGTGCTCGCCGCGGGCCCCGTGACGAACGATGTCTCGAAGAGCTTCGACGGCTACTGGGCGAGCGCGAGCAGCTATCCGTTGCGCGTGCTGAATCATCAGACGTTCGCTCCGAAGGATCTCGACGCGATGCGCGACGAGCTGCGCGACCACTGGCGCAAGAATGCCGACCCGTACAACGCGAAGCCGCTGAACGCGACACCGCTCGCGCAGCAGATCGCGCGCGACCAGCTCGCGCTCGTGTGGGCGCCGGCCGAATTCAAGGTCGATGCGCCGACCAAGGTCGCGCAGCCGACCGATGCATACGTGAGCCCGCCGATGCAGCGCCTCGTCGAACTGATGCGCGGCGCGCAGAAGGAATTCCTCGCGTTTTCGCCGTACTTCGTGCCGCACGATGCCGGCGTGAAGATCCTCGGCGACACGGTCGGGCGCGGCGTGCGCGTCGCGATCGTGACGAATTCGCTCGCGGCGACCGACGCGGTCGCGGTGCAGGCCGGCTACGCGCCGTACCGCGTGCCGTTGCTTGAGCGCGGCGTCGAGCTGTACGAGTTCAAGGCACAGCCGGGCCAGCAGTCCGCGCGGCTGTTCGGCTCGCGCTCGCGTGCGAGCCTGCACGCGAAGGCGTACGTGATCGACCGGCACATCCTGGTGATCGGCTCGCTGAATCTCGACCCGCGCTCGGCGCACCTCAACACCGAGCTCGCGCTCGTGATCCACAGCCCGGTGCTCGCGCAGCAGGCCGCGGAGATCTTCGCACGGGTGACGCAGCCTGATGAAAGCTATCGCGTCACGCTCGTGAAGCAAATGGACGGCGGGCCGCCGGCACTCGAATGGACGGGCGTCGACGGCGGCCAGTCGACCCTCTATCACGTCGATCCGCATGCCGGGCTGCTGCGCAACGTGATGACCGGCCTTTTCATGCTGCTGCCGGTCGACGACCAGTTGTAAGGGCCGGAACGGCTCGGGCCAAACCCGCGATACCGGTGCGCGGGGAAAGGTGATATGGTTGTGCGCGCAACGATATGCGTATCGTGAAGGGTGCCGCCGGACGGCTCGCGCAATGCGGGCGGAAGCGGTGCCGAACGACGCGCCGCACGCGCCATGTGCGCCAAGCACGCCGCGTGCGCCGCCAGGAGACGAGGGACGATACGCGCGCCGCCCGCGCGGCCGCGCAAGCCCGCAACCGGAGTGCCCCATGCAACGTGTACCCAACCAGCCGTTCACGCGTCCCGCCCGTTTTTCCGAAATCGAGTGGCAGGCGCGCGTGCAGCTCGCGGCCGCCTACCGGATCTTCGACCATCTCGGCTGGACCGAGCTGATCTACAACCATATCTCGCTGCGCGTGCCGGGCGAGGACGGTCATTTCCTGATCAATCCGTTCGGGCTCCATTACCGCGAGGTGTGCGCGTCGAACCTCGTGAAGATCGACCTCGACGGCAACGTGATCGGCCATTCCGACTGGCCGATCAATCCGGCCGGCTTCACCTTCCACAGCGCGATCCATGCGGCGCTGCCCGACGCGCACTGCGTGATGCACGTGCATACGACGCCGACGATGGCCGTGTGCTGCTCGCGCGACGGGCTGTCGTTCTCGAACTTCTATTCGGCGCAGCTGTACGGGAAGATCGCGTATCACGATTTCGAGGGCATCACCGTGCATCTCGAGGAAGGGCGGCGCATCGTCGAGAGCGCCGGCGGGCGGCCCGTGCTGCTGCTGCGCAACCACGGGCCCGTGACGATCGGCGCGACGCTCGCGCAGACCTTCTCGTTGATGTGGCTGCTCAATCGCGCGTGCGAGGTGCAGGTCGCGACCCATGCGATCGGCGATGCACTGCCGATCGCGCCGCCGGTGCTGGAGGGCTGCGTGCGCGATTCGCTGAATTTCGATCCGAAGCACGGTGCGGGGCAGGACGCGTTCGACGCGTTGCAGCGCATCGTCGATCGCATCGATCCCGGCTATCGCGCGTGAGGCGCGGTGCCGGCGCGATGCCGGGCTAGACCGCCGCGGCGAAATCGATTCGCGACGCTTGATGGTGAGCGCAGCGGAAGGTGCCGGACGATGCCCGTATGCCGTGCGGCACGCGCAAAAAAAAACGCGGCCGGATGGCCGCGTGAATACTCGCAGACTCCTTCGGACGAAGGAAACAAGCAACTGTGAGACGAAGTGTAGCGAAAGGCCGCGCGCAGATTCAGGGCGCGTGCTGCAAAGGTCTCTTCCAGGTTCCGTCAGGCTGGCGCGCGACGCGCGGGCTGCCGGATCGGCGGCGATCGACTACCATCATGGAGCGTCCCCCGGCCGGGTGGCGTACCACGTCGTACAAGGAGAATTCATGCCGAAGCTGCGTTTGCTCCAGGTGGCGTTGCTCGCGGGCGTGCTGGCCGCCGGCAGCGCCGCTGCCGAAACGGTGCGCCTGTCCGCCAACCTGCAGCCGTCGAGCGAAGTGCCGCCCACCGCGACCAAGGGCGCCGGCGCCGTCGATGCGACCTACGACACGGCCAGCCACCTGCTGCAGTGGACGGTGACTTACGAACACCTCACGGGGCCGGCGACCGCCGCGCACTTCCACGGGCCCGCGCCGGTCGGCCAGAACGCCGGCGTGCAGGTGCCGATCCCGAAGGACGAGCTCGCGAGCCCGATCAAGGGATCGAAGGCGCTCACCGACGCGCAGGTGACCGACCTGATGGGCGGCAAGTGGTACTTCAACGTGCACACGAAGGAGCATCCGGCCGGCGAGATCCGCGGCCAGGTGATGCCGGCGAACTGAGGCCGGCGAACCTAGGCCGGCAAACCGAGGCTGGCGTTTGATGTAGAGGCTCCCGTCGAGCGGCGCGGCAACGATCGCACGTACCATCGTGACACTGCGATGACGGAGTAGGTTCGATGAGTTGGCAAAGCAAGTTCGCGTGCTGGCTGCTGCGCCGGCAGTTTCGTCCCGAGACCACGCGCCCGGTGCTCGATCCCGCCCGCGCGCGGCGCTTCACCGACCTCAGAACGGTCGTGCCGCGTCGCGCGCCGTCGGGCTACCGGCTGCGCGAATGTTACCGTCCCGGCGACGCGCCGCTGCGGGGCGAATGGCTCGAACGCACCGATGCGCTCGGCGCGCGCGGGCCCGGCCGCACGCTGCTGTACTTCCACGGCGGCGGCTACTACTTCTGTTCGACGAAAACCCATCGGCCGCTCGTGTTCGGCCTCACCAAGCGCGCGGGCGTGCGCTCGTTCTCGCTCGATTACCGGCTCGCACCCGAGAGCCGCTTCCCGGCCGCGCTCGACGACGCGCTGGCCGCGTACCGGCAATTGCTCGCGCTCGGCACGCCGCCCGAGTCGATCGTGTTCGGCGGCGATTCCGCGGGCGGCGGCCTCGCGCTCGCGACGCTCGTCGCGCTGCGCGATCGCGGCGAACCGTTGCCGGCCGGCGCGATCCTGTTCTCGCCCTGGACCGACCTGGCCGGCACCGGCGCGACGATGCGCAGCAACGACGGCCTCGACCCGATGTTCGAGGCCGCGGCGCTGCCGAAGGCGGCGCAGCTGTATCTGGGCGACGCATCGGCGACGCATCCGTACGCGTCGCCGCTCTATGCGGACTTCACCGGGCTGCCGCCGCTCTTCATCCAGGCCGGCAGCACCGAGGTGCTGCTCGACGACGCGCGCCGCGTCGCCGACAGCGCGAAAGCGGCCGGCGTGCCGGTGGAGATCGAGGTGTGGCCCGACATGCCGCACGTGTGGCAGCTGTACACGCCGATGGTGCCGGAGTCGCGCGCCGCGCTCGACCGGGCGGCCGCGTTCCTGCGCCGCGTCGCGGTCGAGCGGGCGGTTCAGCGCGCGGGCGAGCCGTCGATCGCCTGATACGCGGCCTGCACGGCCACCGAGCCGTACTTGCGCTCGAGCCGGCGCACGGTGAAATGGCCGTGCGCCATCTGCTGGAAGTGGTCGATGAACAGCGTGTTGACGGTCGCGCCGAGCACCGCGCCGATCGCCGGGATCGACTTCGCGGCCATCTGCTCGGTGACCTGCACCGAGAAGCGTGATGCCACCGTCTGCACGAGCTTGAATACCGCCGCCGAGCTGTGCGCGGCGATCCCTTTCGTCGTGATGTCCGACGACGCCTTCGAAATCGCCTGCGCGAGCGCGCCGCGCAGCACGAAATAGCCGAGATCGGCGTCCTCTTCCCGCTTGTCCGGGTTGCCGCCCATGCCGAGCACGGCCAGGCACTGCAGCTGCGTGTCCACCGAGCCCAGGTCCTCGCCCTCGCTGCGCGCGATGTCGCATACCGAGCGGAAGATCAGCGTGGTCGTGACCGGCAGCTCGACCGGCAGCGCGAGGAAGCCGAACGCGCCGCCCGCCGCGCCGGTCGTCGCGACCGCGAGCTTGTGCAGCAGGTTGCTCGGCTTGTCCGGCTCGGCATCGGGCGTCTGCGGCTTGCCGAGCGTGCGCAGCGCGATGTTCAGGCACTTGCGCAGCGCAAGCTGCGTCGCGTCGTTGATCTTGCCGGTCGCGAAGTCCGGCAGCCGCGCGATCATCTTCTCGACCGGCGCGCCCAGCACGCCGGTCAGCTTCATCGTCAGCGACGGGCTTTCCAGCACCTGTTTCGCGCGTCGCAACGCATCCTGGTCTTCCGGCGACAGCGTCGCGGCAGGCGTGATCGAAATCGGTTCCATCTTTCTCCTTGGCGGTGGGGAACGGGCCCCCCACCTTCGCCGGCCTAGATTACTCCGCCGTGCTAGAATTTTGAGATTGTTTGACTCATCAAAAGTTGCATCAACAAAAAATGGCTGTCCATACTGCCGCCCACCATTCGAGCGGGCAAGTCCTGCCGTTCCGCGAATCGCTGCTGGCGATGATCGGCATCTCGTTCGTCACCATGCTCGTCGCGCTCGACCAGACGGTCGTCGGCACCGCGTTGCCGACCATCGTCGCCGAGTTGAGGGGTTTCGACCTGTACGCGTGGGTCGCGACCTCGTACCTGCTCAGTTCCGTGATCACCGTGCCGATCTTCGGCCGCCTCGGCGACTACTACGGCCGCAAGTGGTTCGTGATCGCGTCGATCGTCGTGTTCACCGGCGCGTCGGTGCTGTGCGGGATGGCCAACGACATGTTGTTCCTGGTGCTCGCCCGCGGCCTGCAGGGGATCGGCGGCGGGATGCTGGTCGGTACCGCGTTCGCGTGCATTCCCGATTTGTTCCCCGATTCCGTCGTGCGGTTGCGCTGGCAGGTGCTGATGAGCTCCGCGTTCGGCATCGCGAACGCGGTCGGGCCGTCGCTCGGCGGGATCCTGACCCAGTCGTTCGGCTGGCGCTCGGTGTTCTACGTCAACCTGCCGGTCGGCCTGCTGTCGCTGTTCTTCGTGTGGCGCTACCTGCCGCACCTGCGGCACGTCGAGCACGACCGCAAGATGCGGCTCGACTGGCCCGGCGCGCTGCTGATCGCGGTCTCGCTCGGTGCGCTGCAGCTGTTCGTCGAATGGCTGCCGAAGTACGGCGTGATGAGCTGGGCCTCGCTGCTGCTGGTCGTCGCGGTCGGCGCCGGCATCGGCTTGTGGCATTGGGAAAAGCGCTGCGCGCAGCCGATTCTGCCGTTCGACATGTTCGGCAACCGCGCGCTGTCGGCGCTGTTCGTGCTCGCGATCCTGGCTGGCTTCTCGATGTTCTCGCTCTTGTTCTACGCGCCGCTGCTGTTCCAGGGCGGCTTCGGGATGTCGCCGAAGGCGGCGGGGCTCGTGATCACGCCGCTCGTCGTGTTCATCACGATCGGCAGCATCATGAACGGCCGCGTCGTCACGCGCATCCGCAATCCGAACGCAATGCTGCACGTCGGTTTCGTGCTGTTCGCGATCGCGTGCGCGGGCATCGTCGTGTCGACGCACACGACGCCGACCTGGATGCTGATGGCGCTGATGGTCGCGGGCGGCATCGGCCTCGGCTTCGTGCTGCCGAACCTCACCGTGTTCGCGCAGCAGACGGCCGGCCGCGAGCACCTCGGCATCGCGACCGCGCTGCTGCAGTCGCTGCGGATGGTCGGCGGGATGATCGGCACCGCGCTCACGGGCACGCTGGTCAACCAGATGTATTCGAGCGGCGTGCGCGACGCGCTGTCGGGCGAGCACGCGCTGCAGTGGCACGCGCAGCTCGCCGATCCGCAGATCCTGATCGACCGTGCCGCGCAAGGCGGTCTGGTCGCGGAGCTGACCCGCGCCGGGCATAATGGCGCGCTGCTGCTGGAAACGGCCCGCGAATCGCTGGTCGGCGCGATTCACCTGGGGGTCGCGATGGCGGCCGTCGTCGCCGTGGTGTCGGTGTGGCAGTCCCGCCGCGTGCCGCCGATCGCGCTGCGGCACAAGATCGAGCCGCATGTCGCGGCCGATTGAACGATTCACCGATTGAACGAGTAGGCATCAGCGCATGGAAGAACAGGACCGCGTCGCGATCTTGCAGCAATTCGGACGCACGTATCGCGCGTTCATGACCGCGTTCGAAACGCACGTCGGGCAGCCGATGCCGCGCTGGCGCATCATGGTCGCGCTGCACACGATGGACGGGCATTCGTCGCAGAAGAAGCTCGTCGAGGTGCTGCGCATCGATCCGGGCGCGCTCACGCGCCAGTTGAAGTCGCTCGACGCGCTCGGCTGGATCGAGCGCGCGTCCGATGCGCGCGACAACCGCGTGACCAACGTCACGCTGACCGCCGAGGGCCGCGCCGCGTTCGACGCGTGCCTGCCGCGCCGCAAGGCGTTCCTCGACCAGACGATGGCGCAACTGCCGGACGACGTGCTGACCGCCTTGTCGGGCGCGCTGGCGATGCTGGAGTCGCGGATTGCGGATGTCGGCTCGACGCCGGCATCGCACTGAAGGGCGGGGCGGAAGCGGCGCGACGGGATGCGCCCCGTCGGCCGGTCTTGATCGGCGCGGCATGCGGGCTGCACGAACCCGCCGCCGGCCGGCATTTCACTTCAATTCATTCCACTTCGTTCACAGCTCGATGCGCGTGCCGAGCAGCGCGAGGAACTGCGCGAGCCATGCCGGATGCGCGGGCCACGCGGGCGCGGTGACGAACGGCGCGTCGGTCACGGCCGCGTCGACCGGGATGTCCGCATATTCGCCGCCCGCGAGCTTCACTTCGGGCGCGCAGGCCGGGTAGGCCGAGATGCGCTTGCCGCGGATCACGTCGGCGGCCGCGAGCAGCTGCGCCGCATGGCAGATCGCGGCGATCGGCTTGCCGGCTTCGGCGAACGCGCGCACCAGCGCGATCACCTTCGCATCGAGACGCAGGTATTCCGGCGCGCGGCCGCCCGCGATCGCGAGCGCGTCGTAGCCCGCCGCATCGACGTCGTCGAACGTCGCGTTCAGCGTGAAGTTGTGGCCGGGCTTCTCGGTGTAGGTCTGGTCGCCCTCGAAATCGTGGATCGCGGTCTTGACCTTGTCGCCCGCGCGCTTGCCCGGGCAGACTGCATCGACGTGATGGCCGACGGCCTGCAGCGCCTGGAACGGCACCATCGTTTCGTAGTCTTCGGCGAAATCACCGGTCAGGAACAGGATCTTCTTCGCGGCCATGGCTTTCTCCATTGAACAGCGTTGAGGGGCCGTTCGCGCCGGGCGCGGCAGGCATGCGCTGCGGCGGCGAAGCAGCCCCGAGGACGAAAGCGCAGTGTACTCCGGCAGATTGAAGCGCGCGTGACGGCCGCCCCGCGCGGCGGTGGGGCGGCGAGGCGGCGCGATGGCGCGCCAGGCGTCAGAAGAAGGTTTCGACGACTTCAGTCACGCGGAACTGCGGATCGAGCACGAGCAGCTGGCGCCACTTGTCGAACGTCAGGCACGGATGCGAGATATCGAACGCGACCATGTCGCCGACCTTCACGTCCGCGCCCGGCGGGATCTGCAGGTACGCGTGCTGGTCCATCATCCCGGTGACGGCCCAGCCTTCGCTCGCGGCGACGTCGCGCGGCGCGCTGTCGCGACCCGGGCGGAAGTGGCGCGCCGGCTCGGGCAGGCCCGCGTCGAACGCCGCGTCGCGCTTGCCGAGCGCGATGATCGCGCGGTCGGCTTCCGGCACCGATTGCACGTACGCCCACAGCTGCAGCGCCGGCAGCAGCCCTTCGCCCATCCTGCGGGCGATCGGGTTGCGCGCGAACACGTCGGTCTGCGCCTTCTTGTAGATGCCGACGTCGTGCGTCAGGTAGCAGCCCGGACGCAGCACGACTTCCGCGAAACCGTCATCGGACGCCTTCGCGAATTCCTCCGCGACCACGTCGTACCACGCCGACCCGGCACCCGACAGGATCGCCGGCGTGCGCGCGAAGCGGCCGGCTTCGGCCAGCTCGCGCGTGAACGCGACCGCGTCCTGCAGGAACGCGCGGATCTCGCCTTCCTCCTTCAGCACGCCTTCGTAGAGTTCGATGCCGGCCAGCTTCAGCGTGTCCGGATAGCGCGCGATCGCGTCGAGCACGGCGGTGCGCTGCGCGGCGTCGCGCACGCCCGCGCGGCCGCCCGGCACGCCGAGCTCGATCAGCACGTTCAGCGTTTTCTTCGCTTCGCCGAAGAAGCGGCCGAGCTGGTCGACGCTGTCGGCCGAATCGACGAGGCAGAAGAACTCGAAGTCGGGATCGGACAGTAGCCCCGCGATGATCGTCATGTTCTGGCGGCCGACCAGCTGGTTCGCGAGCAGCACGCGGCGCACGCCGCCGTGATACGCGGCCTGCGTCTGGTGCGCGGTCGCGAGCGTGATGCCCCAGGCGCCGGCGGCGAGCTGGCGGCGAAACAGTTGCGGCGCCATCGTCGTCTTGCCGTGCGGCGCGAACTGCGCGCCGTACTGCTGGACGAACGCCTGCATCCAGTTCAGATTGTGTTCGATGCGATCCTCGTACAGCACCGCTGCCGGCAGGCTGACGTCTTCCGCGAGCAGGTTCCACTCGAGGCGGCCTGCGTCGTCGAGCGGCACGCTCGCGCTCGGCAGGTTGCCGAGGCCCTTGCCCAACGGATTGATTGTCGGTTCCTGATAGTTTGTAACTTTCATGTCATCCCGCTCCATCATCACTATGCATTGCATTGAAGTTGACATGCAGATGGTACAGAAAGTAGCATCGGCGCGGTGATGTTATTTAGTAACATAAAGCGCCACACCCTTTTCAGCAGATGAATTCGTCCGCCACTCCGTCCGTTCCGTTCACCGCCGAGCAACCGGTTGCCCAGCCGGTCCTCGACATCGTCGCGCGGATCGCCGAATGCGCGCCCGAGCTGCGCGAGGCCGAACGCAAGGTCGCGGCATTCATCCTCGCCGATCTCGCGCGCGCCGCGCATGCGAGCATCGGCGCGCTCGCGCGCGACGCGGAGGTCAGCGTCGCGACGGTCACGCGGTTCGCGAAGGCCGTCGGCTGCCGCGACGTGCGCGAACTGAAGGTGCTCGTCGCGCAGGCGGCGGCGGTCGGCCAGCGCTTTCTCGTGCCGTCCGGCGAGCCTGCGGAAGCGGACGCGAGCCCGGCATCGGTCGTCTACGACGAGATCCGCGTCGCGCTCGCGCACAACCACCAGCTGCTGCGCAACACGTCGTTCGATGCCGCGGCCGATCTGCTCGCCGGCGCGAAGATGGTCTACGTGTACGGGCAGGGCGGCGGCTCGACCGCGCTCGCCGACGAACTGCGCTTCCGGCTCGTGCGCTTCGGGCGGCCGGTCGCGAGCTACCAGGACAGCCTGCTGCAGCGGATGGTATCGGCGACGCTGTCGCGCGACACCGTGGTCGTCGCGCTGTCGGTGAGCGGGCGCGTGCCCGAGCTGCTCGAGAGCTGCCGCCTCGCGAAGCGCTACGGCGCGAAGCTGATCGCGATCACCGCGCCGGCTTCGCCGCTCGCGAAGCTCGCCGACCACCTGATCCCGGTCGTCGCGTTCGAAACCGATTTCATCTACAAGCCTTCGACATCGCGCTACGCGATGATGATGGCGATCGACGTGCTCGTCACCGGAGTCGCGCTGCGGCTCGGCGATGCGGGCCGAGAATCGCTGCGCCGCATCAAGCATGCGCTCGATGCGCACCGCGGCGGCGGAGACCGTCAACCGGTAGGAGACTGACCATGCATTCGCATCCCGAAGCCGCCGATACGCTGATCGTCGGCGCGCAGCTGTACGACGGCACGGGCGCACCGCCCGTCACGCGCGACGTCGCGATCCGCAACGGCGTGATCGCGGCGATCGGCAACCTGTCGAACTGGCTCGCCGAGACCGTCGTCGATGCGAACGGCCGCGCGCTCGCGCCGGGCTTCGTCGACGTCCACACGCACGACGACACGCACGTGATCCGCGCGCCGCAGATGCTGCCGAAGATCTCGCAGGGCGTGACGACCGTGATCGTCGGCAACTGCGGGATCAGCGCGTCGCCGGTGACGCTCGCGGGCGATCCGCCCGACCCGATGAACCTGCTCGGCGATCGCGACGCGTTCCGCTATCCGACCTTCGCTGAGTACGTCGCGGCGGTGAACGACGCGCGTCCGGCCGTGAACGTCGCGGCGCTCGTCGGGCACACCGCGCTGCGCAACAACCAGATGGACCGCCTCGACCGCGCGGCGACCGACGGCGAGATCGCCGGGATGCGCACGCAACTCGAGGAAGCGCTCGCGAACGGCGCGCTCGGTCTGTCGTCGGGCCTTGCGTACGGCTCCGCGTTCGCGGCGCCGGCCGAGGAAGTGATGGCGCTCGCCGAGCCGCTCGCGAACGCGGGCGCGCTCTACACGACGCACATGCGCACCGAATTCGACGCGATCCTCGACGCGATGGACGAGGCGTACCGCGTCGGCCGTCACGCGCAGGTGCCGGTCGTGATCTCGCACCTGAAGTGCGCAGGCCCGTCGAACTGGGGGCGCAGCACCGAGGTGCTCGCGTCGCTCGAAGGCGCGCGCCGCTACCAGCCGGTCGGCTGCGACTGCTATCCGTACAGCCGCAGTTCGTCGACGCTCGACCTGAAGCAGGTGACGGGCGACATCGACATCACGATCACGTGGTCGGAGCCGCATCCGGAAGTCGCCGGCAAGCTGCTGAAGGCGATCGCGGCCGACTGGGGCGTGACCGAGCAGGAGGCCGCGCAGCGGATCCGCCCGGCCGGCGCCGTGTACCACAACATGTCCGAGGACGACGTGCGCCGCATCCTGTCGCATCCGGCGACGATGGTCGGCTCGGATGGCCTGCCGAACGATCCGCTGCCGCATCCGCGGCTGTGGGGCGCGTTCCCGCGCGTGCTCGGCCATTACGTGCGCGACACGAACCTGCTGCCGCTCGAGGAGGCGATCCGCAAGATGACGTCGCTGTCCGCGCGCCGCTACGGGATCGCGCGGCGCGGCGAAGTGCACGTCGGCTACCACGCGGATCTCGTGCTGTTCGATCCGGCGCGCGTGATCGACGCCGCGACGTTCGAGAAGCCGCAACAGCCCGCGCACGGGATCGACGCGGTGTGGGTGAACGGCGTGCTGACCTACGAGAACGGCCAGCCGACCGGCGAGCGCGCCGGCGGTTTCGTCGCGCGCGGCGAGCGCGTGGCGGCGAGTGCCGACGCCGCGTTCTAAACGCGGTTCTGATCCGATTTGCCGCGTGCGCCATGCCGGCGCGCGCATCCGCAACCGTGTGTTGCATGGGACCGGCGCCGGCGCTTGCGCGCCGAGGCCGGTCGACCAACCAGGAGTGAAACGATGAAGCGATATGGCGTGGGCGAAGCGAAGGGTACCGGCGGGCAGGTGATGCCGTTTGCACGCGCGGTCGAGGCCGACGGCTGGCTGTACGTGTCGGGCCAGACGCCGATGGTGAACGGCGAGGTCGTCGAAGGCGGGATCGTCACGCAGTCGAAGCAGACGATCGAGAACGTGATCGCGATCCTGAAGGAAGCCGGCTACGGCCTCGAGCACGTCGTGCGCTGCGGCGTGTGGCTCGACGACGCACGCGATTTCGCGTCGTTCAACAAGGTGTTCGTGTCGTACTTCGGCGAGCATCCGCCGGCACGCGCGTGCGTGCAGTCGAGCATGGTCATCGATTGCAAGGTCGAGGTCGATTGCATCGCTTACAAGCCGCCGGTGAAGTAACGCGGGCGGGCGAATTGTCGTGTCACAGGGCCGGCGCAGTAACATGCGCCGGCCTCGTTGCGTTTTGGCGGAATAGAAGTGTCGCGGGCGGTTGGTATCGGGAGCACTTGTCTTCTGGCAAGCGCAATAATTCGGTGGGGAACGCAATCATGAGCGACCTGAGTAGCGCCGAATTTTTGCACTCTGAATGAAATCCTTGTGACTCGAGCGTGACTCGATATGCCGCGTCTGGCGGGCGGCTCCGGTAATGGACGCGCAATACGCCAGCGGCGTCGATGAATCTCGATAGAGCAAATTGGGTGGATCGCTGGGTATGGTCGTCATTCCAATCAACGATTTCGTGAAATCGAATCATGACGAGCACTACATACCGCTATGGCGTTCATTCGGATCTCACGCCCGCCGAACTTTTCTTTTTCGTTGCCGTGGAAGAGACGTGCGCACGGATCGGGATCGACGATGTCGAAGCAGTGGTCCTGATTCTAGCTGGCTGGCCCGTTTTGCCGACGCGGCAAAAATTCGGCGGTGCGACGAAAGGAACGTCCGTCGCATCCGTGATGGCGCGTTCGATTTTTCGCTACCAGCTGAACAGGAAGGTTTTGCCAACCGTCACGCTTCAAAGCATCAAGTCATTTCGGATCATCCTGACCCGGAAGCTCAGCGTATTCGTCGGGCGCGCCGTTCCGGGCGTGGGTTGGGCGCTGCTGGCGCGCGACGTGTTCGGGATCGTTCATGGCACGGTCTCAAGGTACAACAGCCTCGTCAAACCTGAGGATAAGGTGTTCTGATGGAAAACGTGCGTTGGGACGAGATCGAAGCCTTTGTCAGGTCAGAGGTCGGGCTCGGTCCATCGAAGCCGCTCTCCGCCGGCACTCGGCTCTGGGAAGACCTTGGGCAGACCGGTGACGAAGCCAACGACTTCATGGGGCATTTTTTTGAGCGATTTGCCGTCGACACCGGCGATTTCGATTTCCACCGGTATTTTTTGATGGAAGGCGAGGGGTTGCTCTATTCGCTATTCCAGCGGTGGGTGCGACGAAAGCCCCACGACTTCAAGCGGGAATCGATTACGCTCGCGATGCTGCATCGTGCAGCCGTAGAAAGAAAATGGAACGCTGCGCGATTGGCCGCAATGCAGTGAAAGGCCGGGTCTCCACGCGTGTCGGACCGGATTTCAAAGAACGGGGATCAGGATCGTGTTGTGGGAGGCGGCGAGGGTGCAATGGTGATTCGGATCGCAATTCTGATGTGGGCGCCGTTGCTGAGTCACGGTGCGTTTGCGGGCACGCTGTTCGATAAGGGGGCGCCCCGCGCGGCAGTACCCATTGTCGGGCCAGGGGCGGTCGAAATCGTGAGGAACGGCGCGTGGTTGCCGAGCCGACGTGTTCGCACCGAATTAGAGAGGTGCTTGTCCCGCAAGCAGGCGATGTTGGCGGGCCGCGAATGCCCGCCAACGCCACTCATTCACCGATTCACTGCCGCGCCGTCCGCGCGTTGTCCGGCATCGGCTGGTTGTAATTCGTGCGGAACGGATTGATGTCGAGCCCGCCGCGCCGCGTGTAGCGCGCATACACCGCGAGCTTCACCGGTTTGCACGCATGCAGGATGTCGAGGAAGATCCGCTCGACGCACTGCTCGTGAAAGCCCGTGTGATTGCGGAACGAGATGATGTAGCGCAGCAGCCCTGCATGATCGATCTGCGGCCCGACGTAGTGAATCTGCACGCTGCCCCAGTCTGGCTGGCCGGTGACCGGGCAGTTCGAACGCAGCAGGTCGGACACGAGCGTTTCCTCGACCGGCGCTTCGTCCTCGGCGTCGGCGGCCGACAGCAGCGACGGATCGGGTTCGTACACGTCGGTGTCGAGGTCGAGCCGATCGAGCGACAGCCCGTCGAGCTCCTCCATCTCGAGCTTGCCGAAATCGTGCGGCGACACCAGCTGCACCGACACGCTCGCGCCGCACGCGGCCGACACGTCGCGCTTCAGCACGTCGCGCACCGCGTCGAGCGAGTCGAACTTCGATTGCGCGAACGAGCCGAGGTACAGCTTGAACGACTTCGATTCGACGATGTTCGGCGATTCGGCCGGCACGTAGAACGTCGCGACCGCGAGCTGCGGCTTGCCGCGCGCGTTGAGCCACGACAGTTCGTACGCGTTCCAGATGTCGGTGCCGAAGAACGGCAGCGCCGACGTGATGCCGAGCTGCTCGCGCGCCCCGGCGCGCGGGATCGGGAACAGCAGCGACGCGTCGTACTGCGCTGCGTAGACGGTCGCCTTGCCGAGCGGGGAATGTTCGGGATTCATTGCACGAAGCCTTTACGACAGGAAGAGGCGGTACGCGGGATTGGCGCTCTCTTCGACATACGGATAGCCGAGCGCCGCGAGGAAGCGTTCGAACTCGGCGCGATCGGCCTGCGGCACCTGCAGCCCGACGAGGATCGAGCTGTAGTCCGCGCCCTGGTTGCGGTAGTGGAACAGGCTGATGTTCCAGTCCGGCGCCATCGACGACAGGAACTTCATCAGCGCGCCCGGCCGTTCCGGGAATTCGAAGCGGAACAGGCGCTCTTCGAGCGCGAGCGGCGAGCGGCCGCCCACCATGTAGCGGATATGCTCCTTCGACAGCTCGTCGTGCGTGAGGTCGACGGTCTTGAAGCCGTGCGACTCGAAGTTCGCGGCGATCTCCTCCGACTCGCCGCGCCGCTTGATCTGCACGCCGACGAAAATGTGCGCGGACTGCGCATCGGCGATCCGGTAATTGAACTCGGTCACGTTGCGATCGCCGACGAGCGAGCAGAAGCGCTTGAAGCTGCCGCGCTCCTCGGGGATCGTGACGGCGAACACGGCTTCGCGCGCCTCGCCCACTTCCGCGCGTTCGGCGACGAAGCGCATCCGGTCGAAGTTCATGTTCGCGCCGGACGTGACCGCGACGAGCGTCTGGTTCTCGATGCCTTCGCGTTCCGCATACTGTTTCGCGCCGGCGACCGCGAGCGCGCCGGACGGCTCGAGCACGCTGCGCGTGTCCTGGAACACGTCCTTGATCGCCGCACACAGCGCGTCGGTGTCGACCGTCAGCACGCCGTCGAGGAATTCGCGGCACAGCCGGAAGGTTTCCTCGCCGACGAGCTTTACCGCCGTGCCGTCCGCGAACAGGCCGACCTCGCTCAGTTCGACGCGCTCGCCCTTCTGCAGCGACTGCGCCATCGCGCACGAATCCTCGGCCTGCACGCCGAACACCTTGATCTCCGGCCGCACCGCCTTGACGTAGGCCGCCACGCCGGACGCGAGCCCGCCGCCGCCGATCGGCACGAAGATCGCGTGAATCGGACCCTGGTGCTGACGCAGGATTTCCATCGCGATCGTGCCCTGGCCGGCGATCACGTACGGATCGTCGAACGGGTGGACGAACGTGAGGTCGCGCTCCGCCTGCACCTTGACCGCGTGCGCGTATGCATCGCTGTACGACTCGCCCGCCTGGATCACCTCGACGCTCGGGCCGCCGTGCGCGCGTACCGCATCGACTTTCACCTGCGGCGTCGTGACCGGCACGACGATCACGGCCTTCACGCCCATCCGGGCCGCCGAGAACGCGACGCCCTGCGCATGATTGCCGGCCGATGCCGTGATCACGCCGCGCGCGAGCGCGTCGGCCGGAATGTGCGCCATCTTGTTGTACGCGCCGCGCAGCTTGAACGAGAACACCGGCTGGTTGTCCTCGCGCTTCAGGTAAACAGGGTTGTGCAGCCGGGCCGACAGGTTGCGGGCGGGTTCGAGTTCCGTCTCGAGCGCGACGTCGTAGACGCGCGCGGTGAGGATTTTCTTCAGGTAATCGTGGGATGCCATGGGCGCTCGCGTGCAGTGCGGAAGCAGACGGTAAAAGATCAATGATAGCGCCAAGGGTCGGTCCGCACGCAAGCGGCATGCCGGGCGCACGGTCGCGGAACCGCGCCGGCGGGCGTGTTGGCCGCATGAGGCGTCCCCTTTTACCGGTTTAACCGCATGGTTACCGACCGGACGGACGGCGAATTCCGGCGCGAAAACGTGCCGAGCCAAGCCCGGCGCGGCTTGCGGCGATAGCCCCACGACCTGTCCGGCGTGTCACGCGTGGCCCGATCATGGGTTAGAATTCCGTTTTGAATCAAGGATCGGAAGATGCAGAGGCACCCTCGGATCGCCCCGTTGAAGCCGACGCGGCGCGCAGCCAGCCCCGCGGCGGAGCGGCATGCGCGCCGCGCGCGATCGTGCTGATGGCTCCGAGTGCCGCCAGGCCCCACCCGTCGGGAACGGTGAGTTCAGTCCCGTTCCGGCCCCATGCGAGTTAGTCGCACGCCTGGCAACAGAACAGATTTCCCCAAGATTGCGCCCACGCGCTTGCCGACGCCCCTGCACGGTGTATCGGCCCTCCGAGTCGTCCGAACATGAACGCACCACAAGTTTTCGATCCGCATGGCGCGGCCGCCGCCGTCGCCGCCGACCCCGCGCCCCGTCTGCGCGAGATTCCCTACAACTACACGTCCTTCTCCGACCGCGAGATCGTGATCCGCCTGCTCGGCGCGGAGGCGTGGTCGGTGCTCGACGAACTGCGCGCCGAACGCCGCACGGGCCGCTCGGCACGGATGCTGTATGAGGTGCTCGGCGATATCTGGGTCGTGCGCCGCAACCCGTACCTGCAGGACGACCTGCTCGACAACCCGAAGCGCCGCGCGCTGCTGATCGAGGCGCTGAACCACCGCCTGACCGAGATCGGCAAGCGCCGCCGCGCCGACCTGAGCGCGCACCACGACGACGCGGGCCGTGAACGCGCCGAGCGCGTCGAGATGCTCGAGGCCGCCGCGCAGCGCGCGGTCGACGAGTTCGCCGACGAATTCGACAAGATGGCCGACCTGCGCCGCCGCGCGACCAAGGCGCTCGGCCGCTGCACGCAGAAGGACAACATCCGTTTCGACGGGCTGTCGCGCGTGTCGCACGTGACCGACGCGACCGACTGGCGCGTCGAATACCCGTTCGTCGTGCTGACCCCCGATACCGAAGCCGAGATCGCGGGCCTGATCAAGGCCTGCTTCGAGCTTGGCCTGACCGTGATCCCGCGTGGCGGCGGCACCGGCTACACGGGCGGCGCGGTGCCGCTCACGCCGTTCTCCGCGGTAATCAACACCGAGAAGCTCGAACAGCTCGGCGCGGTCGAACTCACCGAACTGCCGGGCGTCGCGCACAAGGTGCCGACGATCTTCTCCGGCGCGGGCGTCGTCACGCGCCGCGTGACGGAAGCGGCGGAGGCGGCCGGCTACGTGTTCGCGGTCGACCCGACCTCGCTCGACGCATCGTGCATCGGCGGCAACGTCGCGATGAACGCCGGCGGCAAGAAGGCCGTGCTGTGGGGCACCGCGCTCGACAACCTGGCCTGGTGGCGGATGGTCGACCCGGACGGCAACTGGCTCGAAGTCACGCGCCACGAGCACAACCAGGGCAAGATCCACGACATCGCGGTCGCGCGGTTCGAGCTGAAGTGGTTCGACGGCGCGTATGCGCCGGGCGAGAAACTGCTGAAGACCGAGATGCTCGAGATCGAAGGCCGCCGGTTCCGCAAGGAAGGCCTCGGCAAGGACGTGACCGACAAGTTCCTCGCCGGCCTGCCGGGCGTGCAGAAGGAAGGCTGCGACGGGCTGATCACGTCCGCGCGCTGGGTGCTGCACAAGATGCCCGCGCACACGCGCACCGTCTGTCTCGAATTCTTCGGCCAGGCGCGCGAGGCGATCCCGAGCATCGTCGAGATCAAGGACTACCTGTTCGAGACGTCGAAGCAGGGCGGCGCGATCCTCGCGGGCCTCGAGCACCTCGACGAGCGCTACCTGCGCGCGGTCGGCTATGCGACCAAGAGCAAGCGCAACGCATTCCCCAAGATGGTGCTGATCGGCGACATCGTCGGCGATGACGCCGACGCGGTCGCGCACGCGACGTCCGAAGTGATCCGGATGGCGAACGGCAAGAGCGGCGAAGGCTTCGTCGCGATCAGCGCGGAGGCGCGCAAGCGCTTCTGGCTCGACCGCAGCCGCACGGCCGCGATCGCGAAGCACACCAACGCGTTCAAGATCAACGAAGACGTCGTGATTCCGCTGAACCGGATGGGTGAGTACACCGACGGCATCGAGCGGATCAACATCGAGCTGTCGCTGAAGAACAAGCTGCAGCTGGTCGATGCGCTCGAAGCGTTCTTCCGCGCCGGCAACCTGCCGCTCGGCAAGACCGACGACGCGAACGAGATCCCGAGCGCCGAACTGCTCGAGGATCGCGTGCAGCAGGCGCTGGAGTTGCTCAAGCGCGTGCGTGCGCGCTGGGAATTCGTGCGCGACCGGCTCGACCAGCCGTTGCGCGAGGCGCAGCACTACCTGGTGCAGCTCGGCTACGAGGCGCTTGCCGAGAAGTTTGCCGATCGCGCGGACGAGCAGCCGGGCGCGACCGTGTTCCACGTCACGCAGGACCGCACGGTCCGCATCTCGTGGAAGCAGGAGATTCGCGCGGAACTGCGCGCGATCTTCAACGGCGGCGCGTTCAAGCAGATCCTCGACGAAGCGCAGGCGATCCACAAGCAGGTGCTGCGCGGTCGCGTGTTCGTCGCGCTGCACATGCACGCGGGCGACGGCAACGTCCACACCAATATCCCGGTCAACTCCGACAACTACGAGATGCTGCAGGACGCGCACGCGGCGGTCGCACGCATCATGACGCTCGCACGTTCGCTCGACGGCGTGATCTCCGGCGAACACGGGATCGGCATCACGAAGCTCGAGTTCCTGACCGACGACGAGATCGCCGAATTCCGCGCGTACAAGCAGCGCGTCGACCCGAACGGCCGCTTCAACAAGGGCAAGCTGCTCGACGGCGCCGACCTGCGCAACGCGTACACGCCCAGCTTCGGGCTGATGGGCTACGAGTCGCTGATCATGCAGCAGTCCGACATCGGCGCGATCGCCGATTCGGTGAAGGACTGCCTGCGCTGCGGCAAGTGCAAGCCGGTGTGCGCGACCCACGTGCCGCGCGCGAACCTGCTGTACAGCCCGCGCAACAAGATCCTCGCGACCTCGCTGCTGGTCGAGGCGTTCCTGTACGAGGAGCAGACGCGCCGCGGCGTGTCGATCAAGCACTGGGACGAGTTCAACGACGTGGCCGACCACTGCACGGTGTGCCACAAGTGCGCGACGCCGTGCCCGGTGAAGATCGACTTCGGCGACGTCACGATGAACATGCGCAACCTGTTGCGCAAGATGGGCAAGAAGAAGTTCAACGCCGGCAATGCGGCGGGCATGTTCTTCCTGAACGCGACCAATCCGCAGACGATCAACGCCGCGCGCGGCGTGATGATGGGCGTCGGCTACAAGGTGCAGCGCTTCGCGAACGACATGCTGAAGAAGGTCGTGACGAAGCAGACGCAGCACCCGCCGGCGACGGTCGGCAAGCCGCCCGTGGTCGAGCAGGTGATCCACTTCGTCAACAAGAAGATGCCGGGCAACCTGCCGAAGAAGACGGCGCGCGCGCTGCTCGACATCGAGGACAACAAGATCGTGCCGATCATCCGCAACCCGAAGTCGACGACCGTCGATTCGGAAGCGGTGTTCTACTTCCCGGGCTGCGGCTCCGAGCGCCTGTTCTCGCAGGTCGGCCTCGCGACGCAGGCGATGCTGTGGGAAGCGGGCGTGCAGACCGTGCTGCCGCCGGGCTACCTGTGCTGCGGTTATCCGCAGCGCGGCTCGGGCCAGTACGACAAGGCCGAGAAGATCGTCACCGACAACCGCGTGCTGTTCCACCGGGTCGCGAACACGCTGAACTACCTCGACATCAAGACGGTGGTCGTGTCGTGCGGCACCTGCTACGACCAGCTCGCAGGCTACGAATTCGACAAGATCTTCCCGGGCTGCCGGATCATCGACATCCACGAGTTCCTGCTCGAGAAGGGGATGAAGCTCGACGGCGTGACGGGCACGCGCTACATGTATCACGACCCGTGCCACACGCCGATCAAGACGATGGACCCGGTGAAGCTCGTCAACGAGCTGATGGGCGCGGAGAAGGACGGCTACAAGATCGAGAAGAACGAGCGCTGCTGCGGTGAATCGGGCACGCTGGCGGTCACGCGTCCGGACATCTCCACCCAGGTCCGCTTCCGCAAGGAAGAGGAAATCCGCAAGGGCGCCGCGAAGCTGCGCAGCATCCCGGTCGTGGCCGGCAACGCGCCGGCGCCGGCCGCCGCGAGCGCGAACGGCCCGGACGTGAAGATCCTGACGAGCTGCCCGTCGTGCCTGCAGGGCCTGTCGCGCTACAACGAGGATGCGAACCTCGAGGCCGACTACATCGTGGTCGAGATCGCGCGCCAGGTGCTCGGCGAGAACTGGATGGCCGACTATGTCGCACACGCGAACAATGGCGGGATCGAGCGCGTGCTGGTCTAATGCGGGCATGACGACCGCCCGGGCGGGCCAGGAATGAGCGGGCGCCGGCGCAGATGCGCCGGCGCCCGTCCACATGGGAGCGACGATGGAATGCGTGTTTTGCCGTGAAGACGGCGGCGAGGTGCTCTGGCAGGACGATGCGCTGCGCGTCGTGCTCGCGACGGGCGAGCACGATTACCCTGGCTTCTGCCGGGTGATCTGGGGCACGCACGTGGCCGAGTTTTCCGATCTCGGCGAGCCCGAGCGGGCACATCTGATGCGCGTGGTGTATGCGGTGGAGCGCGCCGTGCGCCGCGTGATGCAGCCGAACAAGGTGAATCTCGCGAGCCTCGGCAACATGGTGCCGCACGTGCACTGGCACGTGATCCCGCGCTTCTCCAACGACGCCCATTTTCCGCAGCCCGTCTGGGCGCCGCGCCAGCGCAGCGTGTCCGAGGCGCTGCTGCGCACGCGCGCGGCGCAGGCCTCGCTGCTGCACAATGCGGTGCGCGAGGAAATTCAACGCATGACCGATTCGAGGCAGCCATGAGCGGTTTGACTTCCACGACGCCGATTCCGTCCGGCGTCGTCGTGCACGCGGTGTCGCGCGTGCTCGAATTGCAGTACCCGAACGGCGAAAATTACCGGATTCCGTTCGAGCTGATGCGCGTCTATTCGCCGTCGGCCGAGGTGCGCGGCCACGGGCCGGGCCAGGAGACGCTGCAGACCGGCAAGCGCGAGGTGACGATCACCGCGCTCGAGGGCGTGGGCAACTACGCGCTGCAGCCGACGTTCTCCGACGGTCATTCGACCGGCATCTACTCGTGGGATCTGCTGTACGAACTGGCGACGCAGCAGGACGCGCTGTGGCGCGACTATTTCGACAAACTGCAGGCGGCGGGCGTCGAGCGCGACGCGCCGATGCCGGCGGCCCCCGCGCCGCACGGCCACTGCCACTGAAATCGACGGCGCCCGCTCGGCGCCGTCTTGCCATTTACTGAGGATCAACGCGATGAGCAAAACCCACTTCGGCTTCGAAAGCGTCGAGGAAACCGAAAAAGCGAAGAAAGTGGCGGGCGTGTTCCATTCGGTCGCGAGCAACTACGATCTGATGAACGACCTGATGTCGGCCGGCATGCACCGCGCGTGGAAGGCGTTCACGATCGCGCAGGCGAACGTGCGCCCCGGCTTCAAGGTGCTCGATATCGCGGCCGGCACCGGCGACCTGACCAAGGCGTTCGCGAAGGCGGCCGGGCCGACCGGCGAGGTCTGGCACACCGACATCAACGAATCGATGCTGCGCGTGGGCCGCGACCGGCTGCTCGACAAGGGCATCGTGACGCCGTCGCTGCTGTGCGACGCCGAGAAAATCCCCTTTCCGGACAACTACTTCGATGTGGTCACGGTCGCGTTCGGGCTGCGCAACATGACGCACAAGGATGCGGCGCTGGCCGAGATGCGCCGCGTCGCGAAGCCGGGCGGCCGCGTGATGGTGCTGGAATTCTCGAAAGTCTGGGATCCGCTGAAAAAAGCGTACGATCTGTATTCTTTCAAAGTATTACCGTGGCTTGGCGACAAGTTCGCGAAAGATGCTGAAAGTTATCGGTATCTTGCTGAATCTATCCGGATGCACCCCGATCAGGACACGCTGAAGACGATGATGGAACAAGCGGGCCTCGACGCCGTCAAATATTACAATTTGTCAGGTGGCGTGGTAGCTTTACACCTAGGAACCAAGTACTAAGGGGTTCTTCCCATACATTCGCCTTACATCTGGAGAAGCTGATGTCCGAATCGCGTTCGTTGTTCAACCGTAGCAAGCCGTCGAAGCCGTGGGCTCGACGGGTCGGCACGCTGCTGATGGTCGGCCTGCTCACGGCCGGCACGTTCGCATCGCTCGACGCCGAAGCCAGACGTATGGGCGGCGGGCGCAGCATCGGCCGCCAGAGTTCCACCGTCACGCAGCGCCAGGCCACGCCGCCCGCGCAGCAGCCGATGCAGCAGGCCGCGCCGGCGCAGGCGCAGCGCGCGAACCCGGCCGCACCGGCACCGGCCGCGCAGCCGAACCGCTCGCGCTGGCTCGGGCCGATCGCAGGTCTCGCGGCCGGCCTCGGCATCGCGGCACTGCTGTCGCACTTCGGCCTCGGCGGCGCGTTCGCGAGCATGATGGCGAACGTCATCGTGATCGCGCTGCTGGCGATGGTCGGCATCTGGCTGATCCGCAAGTTCATGAACCGTCGCCGCCCGCAGGAACCGGCGTACTCGGTGGGCGGCTCGGCCTCGTCGTCGGGCGGCTACTCGCAGAGCCCGTCGTTCCAGCAAGGCAGCACCGGCAGCAACTATGCCGGCAGCGGCAGCAGCTATGCGAACGAAGCGCAGGGCGTGTTCGGCGGCGGCGCAGCGGCCGCGGGCGCGGCGGGCGCGATGGCGGCCGCACCGCTGCAGGTGCCGGCCGGCTTCGACACCGAAGCGTTCCTGCGCAGCGCGAAGGTCTACTTCGTGCGCCTGCAGGCGGCGTGGGACCAGGGCAACCTGGCCGACATCCGCGAGTTCACGACGCCGGAAATGTTCGCCGAGATCAAGATCGACCTCGATTCGCGCGGCAACGAGGCGAACCAGACCGATGTCGTGCAGCTCGACGCGGAACTGGTCGCGATCGAGGATCGCGGCATCGAGCAGTCGGCGAGCGTGCGCTTCCACGGGCTGATCCGCGAATCGGCGAATGCGTCGGCGGCGCCGTTCGACGAGGTGTGGAACCTGTCGAAGTCGGGCGGCCAGGGCTGGCTGCTCGCGGGTATCCAGCAGATCAACGCGCACTGAGCGTGACCGGCGGCCGGCTTGCCGGCTGCCCGGGCGACGGCCGCCGCACTGCGACCGCTTGCCGCCCGGGTGTGCGGTTGGCCGCGGGCTGCCGACGATCCGACGTTACAATAGAAACCCGCGTGGGCGCCCGGCCTGCGCGGGTTTTTTCTTTCCCAGCCCGATGACCTTTGCCGCCAAGCCTTTTGCTGCTGCTGTCAATCACCTGCTCGCGCGCGAATCGTGGGCGCGCGATCGCCTGATCCCCTACGCGGGCAAGACCGCCCGGCTCGACGTGCCGCCCGTCACGCTCACGCTGCTCGTGCAGCCCGACGGCTACCTGTCCGCGGTGGAAGCGCATGATGCGCAACACGTCGACGTGTCGATCGCGCTCGCGGGCGACACGGTCGCCGCATTCCTGCAGGGCGGCCAGGCGGCCGTGATGAAGCACGTGAAGATCGAGGGCGACGCCGAGTTCGCGACCCAGATCGCGAAGCTGGCCGAGCACCTGCGCTGGGAACCTGAGGAAGATCTCGCGAAGCTGGTCGGCGACGCGGCGGCGTACCGGATCGCGACGGTCGTGCGCGACGCCGGCGCGCGCGCGCGCCGCACCGGCCGCAACGTGCTCGATTCCGTCGCCGAGTACTTGCTCGACGAGAACCCGCAAGTCGTCCGACGCACGGTGCTCGGCGGCTTCGACGCCGAACTGGCGCGGGCGCGCGATGCGCTCGCGCGGGTCGAAAAGCGGGTCGAGCGACTCGAACAAAAAATCGGCGCGCGCACGGGCTCCGGCCCGCGCGGCGCGCACTGAGGGCCGCAGGGCATGCGCATTTTCCGTTTCATCAAGATTGTCTACACCGTCATCCGCTTTGGCCTCGACGAAGTGATGCTGTCCCGGATCGACGACCGGCGCGTGAAGCTGCTGCTGCGGATCACGACGATCGGCCGCCGCTTTTCCGATCCGCCCGCCGTACGGCTGCGTCACGCGCTCGAAAGCCTCGGCCCGATCTTCGTGAAGTTCGGCCAGGTGCTGTCGACGCGCCGCGACCTGCTGTCGGTCGATTTCGCGAACGAACTCGCGAAGCTGCAGGACCAGGTGCCGCCGTTCGATTCCGCGGTGGCGATCGCGATCATCGAGAAGTCGCTCGGCGCGCCGGTCGACGAGCTGTTCGACGAATTCGAGCGCGAGCCGGTCGCGAGCGCGTCGATCGCGCAGGTGCATTTCGCGAAGCTGAAGCAGGGCGTGCACGCGGGCAAGGCCGTCGCGGTCAAGGTGCTGCGCCCGAACATGCTGCCGGTGATCGATTCCGACCTCGCGCTGATGCGCGACATCGCGACGTGGACGGAGCGCATGTGGGCCGATGGCCGGCGCCTGAAGCCGCGCGAAGTCGTCGCCGAATTCGACAAGTACCTGCACGACGAGCTCGACCTGATGCGCGAGGCCGCGAACGGCAGCCAGCTGCGCCGCAACTTCGCGGGCCTCGACTTGCTGCTCGTGCCCGAGATGTTCTGGGATTTCTCGACGTCGCAGGTGCTCGTGATGGAGCGCATGACCGGCGTGCCGATCAGCCAGGTCGAGACGCTGCGCGCGGCCGGCGTCGACATCAAGAAGCTCGCGCGCGAAGGCGTCGAGATCTTCTTCACGCAGGTGTTCCGCGACGGTTTCTTTCACGCGGACATGCACCCGGGCAACATCCAGGTGAGCCTCGATCCGAACACGTTCGGCCGCTATATCGCGCTCGATTTCGGGATCGTCGGCGCGTTGTCGGATTTCGACAAGAACTACCTCGCGCAGAACTTCCTCGCGTTCTTCAAGCGCGATTACCACCGCGTCGCGACGCTGCACCTCGAATCGGGCTGGGTGCCGCCCGAGACGCGCGTCGAGGAACTCGAGAGCGCGATCCGCGCGGTGTGCGAGCCGTATTTCGACCGCGCGCTGAAGGACATCTCGCTCGGCCAGGTGCTGATGCGCCTGTTCTCGACGTCGCGCCGCTTCAACGTCGAGATCCAGCCGCAGCTCGTGCTGCTGCAGAAGACGATGCTGAACGTCGAAGGGCTCGGCCGTTCGCTCGATCCCGAACTCGACCTGTGGAAGACCGCGAAGCCGTATCTCGAGCGCTGGATGACCGAGCAGATCGGCCTGCGCGGCTGGTACGAGCGCTTCAAGGTCGAGGCGCCCCAGTGGAGCAAGACGCTGCCGCAACTGCCGCGGCTGATCCACCACGCGATGGCGGCGCGCCACGATGCGCCGCGCGCGGCGAGCGAGGACCTGATGCGCCAGATCCTCATCGAGCAGAAACGGACCAACCGGCTGATGCAGGCATTGCTGATCTTCGGTCTTGCCGTCGGCGTCGGGGCGCTCGTCGCGCGCGTGCTGCTCGCGCTCGCGTACGGCGCGTGACCGCAGGGGACGGAGCGATGTCCGAACCGAAACAACCGTCCGCGCCGAGCGCCGCCGATTTCGCGACGCGCGACCCCGGCAATGCCGCGTTCTGGGACGAGCGTTTCGCACGCGGCGTGACACCGTGGGAATTCGGCGGCGTGCCGGACGGGTTTCGCGCGTTTGCGCAGCGGCGCGCGCCGTGCGCGGTGCTGATCCCCGGCTGCGGCAGTGCGCAGGAGGCCGGCTGGCTCGCGCAGGCCGGTTGGCCCGTGCGCGCGATCGATTTCGCCGCGCAGGCGGTGGCGGCCGCGAAGGCGCAGCTCGGCGCGCACGCGGACGTCGTCGAGCAGGCCGATTTCTTCACGTACCGGCCGCCGTTCGACGTGCAGTGGGTGTACGAGCGCGCGTTCCTGTGCGCGCTGCCGCCGAGCCTGCGCGCCCGTTACGCGACGCGGATGGCCGAACTGCTGCCCGCCGGTGCGCTGCTGGCCGGGTATTTCTTCGTGACGAAGAAACCGAAGGGGCCGCCGTTCGGCATCGAGCGGGCCGAACTCGATGCGCTGCTCGCGCCGCACTTCGAGCTGATCGATGATCTGCCGGTGACCGATTCGCTGGCCGTGTTCGACGGAAACGAGCGCTGGCTCACATGGCGCCGTCGCTGAAGCCCGCGCGTCGCGGCCGTTGCCGGAGTGCGCCGGGGTTTCGGATATAATTCAAGGTTTTGCAAGCCGTTTCCAGTTTCTGCGGGAAAAATATCATGCCGATCTACGCCTATCGATGCGAAGCGTGCGGTTTCGCGAAGGACGTGCTCCAGAAGATGAGCGACGCGCCGCTGTCGCAGTGCCCCGAATGCGGGAAGGATGCTTTTCGCAAGCAGGTTACCGCCGCCGGCTTCCAGCTGAAGGGCTCCGGCTGGTATGTCACCGATTTCCGCGGTGGCTCGGGCGGCACCAGCGCGCCGGCGACGGCGTCCGGCGACACGGGCACGGCAGCGCCGGCCGCCGCGGCGGCGGCGGCAGCCGCGCCCGCTGCGTCGGGTTCCGAAAGTACGACGACGAGCGCCGCGCCGGCCCCGGCCGCAGCGCCCGCCGCCGGCAGTTGACCGTCGCGGCCCGGCCGGGTCGCGACCAACCCGCGCTTCCGGCGCGGTTCATTGACGGCAGATGATGAAAAAGACGACCCTGAAAACGGTGTTTCTGACCGGCCTGCTGGTTCTCGTCCCGCTCGCGATCACGCTGTGGGTGCTCGGCCTCATCATCGGTACGATGGATCAGACGCTGCTGCTCCTGCCCGAATCGTGGCAGCCGGAGCGGATGCTCGGCTTCCATCTGCCGGGGATCGGCGCGGTGCTGACGCTCGCGTTCATCTTCGTCGTCGGGCTGGCGACGCAGAACTTCATCGGCCAGAAGCTCGTCACGTGGTGGAACGCGGTCGTGCGTCACATCCCGGTCGTCGGGCCGATCTACACGAGCGTCAAGCAGGTGTCGGACACGCTGCTGTCGAGCAGCGGCAATGCGTTCCGCAAGGCGCTCCTGATCGAATACCCGCGCCGCGGCTCGTATACGATCGCGTTTCTGACCGGCGCGCCCGGCGGCGACGTGGTCAACCATCTGACGGAAGAGTACGTGAGCGTGTACGTGCCCACGACGCCGAACCCGACGTCGGGCTTCTTCCTGATGCTGCCGAAGAGCGAAGTCATCGAACTCGACATGTCGGTCGATGCCGCGCTCAAGTACATCGTCTCGATGGGCGTCGTGGCGCCTTCGGCGCCGGCTCCGGCGCCCGCCCGCCGTCCCGTCGAGCCGCCGCTGTAAGTAAAGAATCATCGCCCGGGCCGCGCGTTGCGGCGCCCGTTGATCAAACCGAACGAAAGCAAACATCATGTCGATGCGTACTGAATACTGCGGTCTCGTGACCGAACACCTGCTGGGCCAAACCGTGTCGCTGTGCGGCTGGGTGCAGCGCCGCCGCGATCACGGCGGTGTGATCTTCATCGACCTGCGCGATCGTGAAGGCCTCGTGCAGGTGGTGTGCGACCCCGATCGCGCGGAAATGTTCGCGACCGCCGAAGGCGTGCGCAACGAGTTCTGCGTGCAGATCAAGGGTCTCGTGCGCAACCGTCCGGAAGGCACGGTCAACGCCGGCCTGAAGAGCGGCAAGATCGAAGTGCTGTGCCACGAGCTGATCGTGCTGAACGCGTCGGTCACGCCGCCGTTCCAGCTCGACGACGACAACCTGTCGGAAACGACGCGCCTCACGCACCGCGTGCTCGACCTGCGCCGTCCGCAGATGCAGCACAACCTGCGCCTGCGCTACCGTGTCGCGATCGAAGCGCGCAAGTACCTCGACGAGCAGGGCTTCATCGACATCGAAACGCCGATGCTGACGAAGAGCACGCCGGAAGGCGCGCGCGACTACCTCGTGCCGTCGCGCGTGAACGCGGGCCAGTTCTTCGCGCTGCCGCAGTCGCCGCAGCTGTTCAAGCAGCTGCTGATGGTCGCGAACTTCGACCGTTACTACCAGATCACCAAGTGCTTCCGCGACGAAGACCTCCGCGCCGATCGTCAGCCGGAATTCACGCAGATCGACTGCGAAACGTCGTTCCTCGGCGAGCAGGAAATCCGTGACCTGTTCGAAGACATGATCCGTCACATCTTCAAGACGACGATCGACGTCGAACTCGACGCGAAATTCCCGGTGATGCCGTACTCGGAAGCGATGGCGCGCTTCGGTTCGGACAAGCCGGACCTGCGCGTGCAGCTCGAATTCACCGAGCTGACCGACGCGATGAAGGACGTCGACTTCAAGGTGTTCAGCACGCCGGCCAACGCGAAGGACGGCCGTGTCGCGGCGCTGCGCGTGCCGAAGGGCGGCGAGCTGTCGCGCGGCGACATCGACGGCTACACGGAATTCGTGCGCATCTACGGCGCGAAGGGCCTCGCGTGGATCAAGGTCAACGAAAAGGCGAAGGGCCGCGACGGCCTGCAAAGCCCGATCGTCAAGAACCTGCACGACGCCTCGATCGCGGCGATCCTCGAGCGCACCGGCGCTGAAGACGGCGACATCATCTTCTTCGCGGCCGACCGCGCGAAGGTCGTCAACGACAGCCTCGGCGCGCTGCGCCTGAAGATCGGCCACTCGGAATTCGGCAAGGCGAACGGCCTCGTCCAGGCCGGCTGGAAGCCGCTGTGGGTCGTCGACTTCCCGATGTTCGAATACGACGACGAAGACGCGCGCTACGTCGCGGCACACCACCCGTTCACCAGCCCGAAGGACGAACACCTCGAGTACCTCGAGACCGACCCGGGCCGTTGCCTCGCGAAGGCCTACGACATGGTGCTGAACGGCTGGGAAATCGGCGGCGGCTCGGTGCGTATCCACCGCGAGGAAGTGCAGAGCAAGGTGTTTCGCGCGCTGAAGATCGGCGCGGAAGAAGCGCAACTGAAGTTCGGCTTCCTGCTCGACGCGCTGCAGTACGGCGCGCCGCCGCACGGCGGTATCGCGTTCGGTCTCGACCGCATCGTCACGATGATGGCCGGTGCCGACTCGATCCGCGACGTGATCGCGTTCCCGAAGACGCAGCGTGCGCAGGATCTGCTCACGCAGGCGCCGAGCCCGGTCGACGAGCGTCAGCTGCGCGAACTGCACATCCGTCTGCGTCAGCCGGAACAGCCGAAGGCGTAACGCTTGTCAACGATCGTGTGCGCGGCGACGCGCGCACGACGCCCAACGAAGAAGGCGCCTGGTGCGCCTTTTTCGCTTTTTGCGGTACAGTCGCAGCACTTGCCGCACGTTCGGGCACAGGCCGGACGCACGGCCCTGTGCCGCATGAAACCAAGATGACGAAGCCGCCGAAAATCCCCGAATCCGTTCTCGTCGTGATCTACACGCCCGAACTCGACGTGCTGGTGATCAAGCGTGCCGACCAGCCCGATTTCTGGCAATCGGTGACCGGGTCGAAGGACGCGCCCGACGAGCCGCTCGCGCTCACGGCCGCACGCGAAGTCGCCGAGGAAACCGGCATCGCGGTCGGGTCGCACGACGTGCCGGCCACCGCGCTGGTCGACTGGCACCACCGGATCGAATACGCGATCTATCCGCAATACCTGCATCGCTATGCTCCGGGCGTCACGCGCAACGTCGAGCACTGGTTCGGCCTGTGCGTGCCGCATCGCGTCGACGTGACGCTGTCGCCGCGCGAGCACGTCGACTACGCGTGGCTGCCGTTCCGCGAAGCGGCCGCGCGCTGCTTCTCGCCGTCGAATGCCGAGGCGATCCTGCAATTGCCCGTGCGCGTGTCGCTCGCGCGGGCACCGCACGGCTCGTCCGCATGAATGCGGAAACCCGCAAGCGCTTCGCGCAATTGCGGCAGATGTTCCTGCAGGAGCGCGGCTCCGCGTCGCGGCTCGCGTTCACGGCCGGCAACACGGTACGGCTCTGCGAGACCGGCAACGAATTCTTCCTCGCGCTGATCGAACGGATCGATGCGGCGCGCGAGCAGGTGATGCTCGAAACCTACATCTTCTGCGACGATGCGGCCGGCCGGCCGGTGTCGGATGCGCTGATCCGCGCGGCGCAGCGCGGCGTGCGCGTGCGCGTGATCACCGACGGCATCGGCACCGCGCGCCTGCCGCTGTTCGACACGTGGGCCGAGGCCGGCGTCGAGCATTGCATCTACAACCGCTACCTGTTCGGCCGCTTCGGCTTCTCGCGCACGCACCGCAAGCTCGCGGTGATCGATCATGCGGTCGCGTTCTGCGGCGGCATCAACATCGTCGACGACTTCACGCAGGGCAGCGCAACGCTGCCGTTTCCGCGCTGGGATTTCGCGGTCGAGATGGCGGGGCCGGCGGTGTCGGACGTGCGCGCCGCGTTCGAGCTGCAGTGGCACCGGATCCAGTTCGGCCACAAGCCGTACGCGCAGTACGCGGCGGGGCTGCACGGCGGCGAGGCGTTTCCGGACATGTTCCGGCGCTGGATGCGCAGCCACCGCTGGATCAAGGCCGGTGCGCTGCGGGTCGTGACCGAGCCGAGCGTCGCGTTCGTCGCGCGCGACAACGTCGTGAACCGCCGCGCGATCGAGAAGGCGTATCTCGCCGCGATTGGCCAGGCGCGCCAGCGGATCCTGCTCGCGAATCCGTACTTCATGCCGGGCCGCAAGCTGCGCCGCGCGCTGACCGGCGCGGCACGTCGCGGCGTCGACGTGCGGATCCTGATCGGCCGCAAGGAATTCGCGGCGCTCGATACGGCCGTGCCGTTCCTGTATCACGCGCTGCTGCGCGCGGGCGTGCGCGTGGCGGAATACGACAAGACGATGCTGCACGGCAAGGTGGCCGTGATCGACGACAACTGGGCGACCGTCGGCTCGTCGAACCTGGACGCGCTGAGCCTGATGCTGAACAATGAGGCGAACGTCGTGCTGGTGCGCTACGATGCGGTCACGAACCAGCTGCGCGACGCGATCGCGGCCGCCTTCTCCGAAGGCCGCGAAATCGATGCCGCCCGGTACGCCGCACGGCCGCGCATCGAGCGTATGCTGAACTGGCTCGCATACAACACGTACCGCCTCGTGATGAAGGCGCTGACGGTCGGCGGTTACGACTGACACGGATTCAGCATCCGCCCCATAAATCTGTCCGCACGTTCGTGCGGAAAAGCCGCTCCGGTCCCGCCGGAATCGCGCAAAATAGCGGCTCGGTTAGACACCGGTTTCTAATAATTTCCTTGTTTTCGCGAGCGGCCGCACTCAATAATAGTACGGCCGTTCGATTTTATTCGAACCCCCGAACGGTTACAGAAATAGCTATGCGAAAAGGCGAACAGACGCGTGCCGCGATACTCGAAGCTGCTTTGGACCTCGCCAGCCGTGACGGGCTGGAGGGGCTGACGATCGGCCTGCTGGCCGAGCGCATGCAGATGAGCAAGAGCGGTGTGTTCGCGCACTTCGGATCGCGCGAGGACCTGCAGGTCGAGGTCGTCCGCGAGTATCACCATCGTTTCGAGAACGAGGTGTTCTTTCCGAGCCTGCGCGAGCCGCGAGGCTTGCCGCGCCTTCGGGCGATGCTGGCCCGCTGGACGGAGAAGCGCATCCAGGAGGTGACGACCGGATGCATCTACATCAGCGGTGCGGTCGAGTACGACGACCGGCCTGACAGCCCGGTACGCGAGCAGTTGATCGCGAGCGTGACGGCCTGGCGTGCCGCGATGCTGCGTGCCATTTCGCAGGCGAAGGAAGAAGGCCATCTGCGTGCGGATACCGATCCGGACCTGATGCTCTTCGAGCTGTACAGCTTCACGCTCGGCCTGCATCACGACGCACGGTTCCTGCATTCGCCGGATGCCGTGCGCCTCACGTGGGCCGCGCTGGAAAAGACGATCGTTTCGTATCAGAGCGAGAGCCGTTAGCGGCGCGTGATCCGCCCGCCAGGAGCTCGAGCCGTTTGCCCACCTTTGGAGAGAGTCATGGGACAGTACGCCGCGCCGCTGCGCGACATGCAATTCGTGTTGCACGAGCTTCTGAATGTCGAGGCCGAGGTCAAGCAAATGCCGCGGCATGCGGACCTCGACGCCGACACGATCAACCAGGTCCTCGAGGAGGCGGGCAAGTTCTGCTCCGAGGTACTGTTCCCGCTGAACCAGGTCGGCGACCGCGAAGGCTGCACGTATGAAGGCGACGGCGTCGTGAAGACCCCGACCGGCTTCAAGGAAGCGTATCGGCAGTACGTCGAGGCCGGCTGGCCGGCGCTCGGCTGCGATCCGGACTACGGCGGCCAGGGCCTGCCCGCGTTCGTGAACAACGCGCTCTACGAAATGCTGAACTCGGCGAACCAGGCATGGACGATGTATCCGGGCCTGTCGCACGGCGCGTACGAATGCCTGCACGCGCACGGCGCGCCGGAACTCCAGAAACAGTATCTGCCGAAGCTCGTGTCGGGCGAATGGACGGGCACGATGTGCCTGACCGAGCCGCACTGCGGCACCGACCTCGGCATCCTGCGCACCAAGGCCGAACCGAACGGCGACGGCTCGTACTCGATCAGCGGCACGAAGATCTTCATCTCGAGCGGCGAGCACGACATGTCGAAGAACATCGTCCACCTCGTGCTCGCGCGCCTGCCGGACGCGCCGCAAGGCACGAAGGGGATCTCGCTGTTCATCGTGCCGAAGTTCATTCCGGACGCCGCGGGCGAGCCGGGCGAGCGCAACGGCATCAAGTGCGGCTCGATCGAACACAAGATGGGCATCCACGGCAACTCGACGTGCGTGATGAACCTCGACAACGCGAAGGGCTGGATGGTCGGCGAGCCGAACAAGGGCTTGAACGCGATGTTCGTGATGATGAACGCCGCGCGTCTGGGCGTGGGCATGCAGGGCCTGGGCCTCACGGAAGTCGCGTACCAGAACTCGCTGACGTACGCGAAGGAACGCCTGCAGATGCGCTCGCTGACGGGCCCGAAGGCACCGGACAAGCCGGCCGATCCGATCATCGTGCACCCGGACGTGCGCCGCATGCTGCTCACGCAGAAGGCCTACGCGGAAGGCGCGCGCGCGTTCACGTACTGGTCCGCGCTGCAGATCGACAAGGAGCTGTCGCACGGTGACGAAGCGGTGCGCAAGGAAGCGGCCGACCTCGTCGCGCTGCTCACGCCGATCATCAAGGCGTTCCTGACCGACAACGCGTTCGAGTCGACCAACCACGCGATGCAGATCTACGGCGGCCACGGCTTCATCTCCGAGTGGGGCATGGAGCAGTACGTGCGCGACGCGCGGATCAACATGATCTACGAAGGCACGAACTCGATCCAGTCGCTCGACCTGCTGGGCCGCAAGGTGCTCGGCGACATGGGCGCGAAGCTGAAGAAGTTCGGCAAGCTCGTCACCGAATTCGCGGAAGCCGAAGGCGTGAAGCCGGAGATGGCCGAGTTCATCAACCCGCTCGCCGACATCGGCGACAAGGTGCAGAAGCTGACGATGGAAATCGGCATGAAGGCGATGCAGAACCCGGACGAAGTCGGCGCCGCCGCCGTGCCGTACCTGCGCACCGTCGGCCACCTGGTGTTCTCGTACTTCTGGGCGCGCATGGCGCGTCTCGCGCTCGACAAGGAAGCGTCGGGCGACCCGTTCTACAAGTCGAAGCTCGCGACGGCCCGCTTCTATTTCGCGCGTCTGCTGCCCGAAACGGCCGCGACGATCCGCGCCGCGCGCGCCGGTTCGAAGACGCTGATGGAAGTCGACGAATCGCTGTTCTGACGCGAGTCCGGGCGGTGCGCGCCGCGCACCGCCCGAACGCAACGGTTCCTGGTACTCACTTCGCCGTGCAGCCCTCACAACCCCCGCTGCACGACACTATCCGGAGACATCCCGTGAGCAATTTCCTGATTCGCAAGGTCGCCGTGCTGGGCGCCGGCGTGATGGGCGCGCAGATCGCCGCGCACCTCGTCAACGCGCGCGTGCCGGTGCTGCTGTTCGACCTGCCGGCCAAGGAAGGCCCGAAAAACGCGATCGCGCTGAAGGCGATCGAGAACCTGAAGAAGCTGTCACCCGCGCCGTTCGGCGTGAAGGACGACGCGAAATACCTCGAAGCCGCGAACTACGAGGACGACATCGCGAAACTCGCCGAGTGCGACGTCGTGATCGAAGCGATCGCCGAGCGGATGGACTGGAAGCACGACCTGTACAAGAAGGTCGCGCCGCACATCGCACCGAACGCGATCTTCGCGACCAACACGTCGGGCCTGTCGATCACCAAGCTGTCCGAAGGATTCTCGGACGAGCTGAAGTCGCGCTTCTGCGGCGTGCACTTCTTCAACCCGCCGCGCTACATGCACCTCGTCGAGCTGATCCCGACCGCGCACACGCGCCCGGAGATCCTCGACCAGCTCGAAACCTTCCTGACGAGCGTCGTCGGCAAGGGCGTCGTGCGCGCGAAGGACACGCCGAACTTCATCGCGAACCGCGTCGGCATCTTCTCGATCCTCGCGGTGATCACCGAGGCCGCGAAGTTCGGCCTGCGTTTCGACGAGGTCGACGACCTGACGGGCAGCCGGCTCGGCCGCGCGAAGTCGGCGACGTTCCGCACCGCGGACGTGGTCGGCCTCGACACGATGGCGCACGTGATCAAGACGATGCAGGACAACCTCGCCGACGATCCGTTCTTCCCGGTCTACCAGACCCCTGCCGTGCTCGCCGAACTGGTGAAGCAGGGCGCGCTCGGCCAGAAGACGGGCGGCGGTTTCTACAAGAAGGAAGGCAAGGCGATCAAGGTGCTCGACGCGAAGACGGGCACCTACGTGGATTCGGGCGCGAAGGCGGACGAAACCGTCGGCCGCATCCTGAAGCGCCCGCCGGCGGAACGCCTGAAGCTGCTGCGCGAGACGGACCATCCGCATGCGCAGTTCCTGTGGTCGATCTTCCGCGACGTGTTCCACTACATCGGCGTGCATCTCGAGTCGATCGCCGACAACGCGCGCGACGTCGACCTCGCGATCCGCTGGGGCTTCGGCTGGAACGAAGGCCCGTTCGAAGGCTGGCAGGCCGCCGGCTGGAAGCAGGTCGCCGAGTGGGTGCAGGAAGACATCGCGGCCGGCAAGGCGCTCGCGAACGTGCCGCTGCCGTCGTGGGTGCTCGAAGGCCCGGTCGCCGAGCAGGGCGGTGTGCACACGGCCGAAGGCTCGTGGGCACCGGCGTCGAAGCGCTTCGTGCCGCGCTCGGACCTGGCCGTCTACGGCAAGCAGGTGTTCCGCGCGCCGCTCGTCGGCGAAGCCGGCGCAGATCCGAAGACGTACGGCAAGACGCTGTTCGAAACCGACGCGGTGCGCGCGTGGGTCGATGATCGCGCAGGCGAGGACGACGTCGTGATCGTGTCGTTCAAGTCGAAGATGAACACGATCGGACCGAGCGTGATCGACGGCCTCGTGCAGGCGATCGAACTCGCGGAGAAGGATTACAAGGGCGTGGTGATCTGGCAGCCGACGTCGCTGAAGCTCGGCACGCCGGGCGGCCCGTTCTCGGCCGGCGCGAACCTCGAAGAGGCGATGCCCGCGTTCATGATGGGCGGCGCGAAGGGTATCGAGCCGTTCGTGAAGAAGTTCCAGGAAGGCATGCTGCGCGTGAAGTACGCGAACGTGCCGGTCGTCGCGGCCGTATCGGGCATCGCGCTCGGCGGCGGCTGCGAGCTGATGCTGCACAGCGCGAAGCGCGTCGTGCACGTCGAGAGCTACATCGGTCTCGTCGAAGTGGGCGTCGGCCTCGTGCCGGCGGGCGGCGGCTTGAAGGAAGCGGCGCTGCGCGCGGCGGAGGCGGCCACGGCCGCGAACGCGACCACCGACATCCTGAAGTTCGTCACGAAGTCGTTCGAGAACGCGGCGATGGCGAAGGTGTCGTCGTCGGCGCACGATGCGCGTGCGATGGGCTACCTGAAGCCGTCCGACACGATCGTCTTCAACGTGTTCGAACTGCTCGACACCGCGAAGAAGGAAGCGCGTGCGCTGGCCGCCGTCGGCTACCGCGCGCCGCTGCGCGCGAAGGAGGTGCCGGTCGCAGGCCGCTCGGCGATCGCGACGATCAAGGCATCGCTCGTCAACATGCGTGACGGCCGCTTCATCAGCGACCACGACTACCTGATCGCGAGCCGCATCGCCGAAGCCGTGTGTGGCGGCGACGTCGAAGCCGGCAGCCTCGTCGACGAAGAGTGGCTGCTCGCGCTCGAGCGCCGCGCGTTCGTCGAGCTGCTCGGCACGCAGAAGACGCAGGAACGGATCATGGGCATGTTGCAGACCGGCAAGCCGGTGCGTAACTGAGCGAGCAGACGACAAGGAGTCTGAAATGAGCAAACAACTGCAAGACGCATACATCGTCGCCGCCAGCCGCACCCCGATCGGCAAGGCCCCGCGCGGTGTCTTCAAGAACACGCGCCCCGACGAGCTGCTGGTTCACGCGATCAAGTCGGCAGTCGCGCAGGTGCCCGGCCTCGACACGAAAGTGATCGAGGACGCGATCATCGGCTGCGCGATCCCGGAAGCCGAGCAGGGCCTGAACGTCGCCCGCATGGGCGCGCTGCTCGCCGGCCTGCCGCAGACGGTCGGCGGCGTGACGGTCAACCGCTTCTGCGCGTCGGGCATCACGGCGCTTGCGATGGCGGCGGACCGCATCCGCGTCGGCGAATCGGACGCGATCTTCGCGGGCGGCTGCGAATCGATGAGCATGGTGCCGATGATGGGCAACAAGCCGTCGATGTCGCCGCATATCTTCGATCGCAGCGAGGATTTCGGCATTGCGTACGGGATGGGCCTGACCGCCGAGCGCGTCGCCGAGCAGTGGAAGGTGAGCCGCGAAGACCAGGACGCGTTCTCGGTCGAATCGCACCGCAAGGCGCTCGCCGCGCAGCAGGCCGGCGAGTTCGGCGACGAAATCGCCGCGTACACGATCACCGAGCGTTTCCCGAACCTCGCGACCGGTGAAATCGACGTGAAGACGCGCGAGATCAAGCTGGACGAAGGTCCGCGCGCGGATACGACGCTCGAAGGCCTCGCGAAGCTGCGCACGGTGTTCGCGAACAAGGGCTCGGTCACGGCCGGCAACAGCTCGCAGACGTCGGACGGCGCGGGCGCGCTGCTCGTCGTGTCGGAGAAGGTGCTGAAGGAATTCAACCTGACGCCGCTCGCGCGCTTCGTGAGCTTCGCGGTGCGCGGCGTGCCGCCGGAAATCATGGGCATCGGGCCGAAGGAAGCGATTCCGGCCGCGCTGAAGGCCGCCGGCCTGAAGCAGGACGATCTCGACTGGATCGAGCTGAATGAGGCATTCGCCGCGCAGTCGCTGGCGGTGATCCGCGATCTCGGCCTCGACCCGTCGAAGGTCAACCCGGTCGGCGGCGCGATCGCGCTCGGCCATCCGCTCGGCGCGACCGGCGCGATCCGCGCGGCGACCGTCGTGCACGGCCTGCGCCGCCGCAACCTGAAGTACGGGATGGTCACGATGTGCGTCGGCACCGGCATGGGTGCGGCGGGCATCATCGAACGCCTGTAAGCGGAGCGGGACAGTAGCGATCACGGTGCGCGAGCCACGAGCTTGCGCACCGTTTTTCATTCCGGAAGAGGAAAGTCAAAGGAGACGGTTGTGGCCGAAATTCAAGTGGAACGCGCCGACGGCGTGCTGACGATCACGATCGCGCGCCCGGCGAAGAAGAACGCGCTGACGGCGGCGATGTACCAGACGATGGCCGATGCGCTCGCCGACGCGCAGGAAGACAAGGCGATCCGCGTGATCCTGCTGCGCGGCAGCGACGGCAACTTCAGCGCGGGGAACGATCTCGAGGATTTCCTGAAGACGCCGCCGAAGGACGAAAACGCTTCGGTATTCCAGTTCCTCGCGCGGATCAGCGGCGCGACCAAGCCGATCGTGGCCGCGGTGCCGGGCGTCGCGGTCGGCGTCGGCGTGACGATGCTGCTGCACTGCGATCTCGTCTACGCGGCCGACACCGCGACGTTCTCGCTGCCGTTCGCGCAGCTCGGGCTGTGCCCGGAAGCCGCATCGAGCGTGCTGCTGCCGCGGCTGGCCGGCCATCAGGTCGCCGCTGAAAAGCTGCTGCTCGGAGAAGCGTTCGACGCGCTGGAAGCGCATCGCATCGGCATCGTCAATCGCGTGCTGCCGGCCGCCGAACTCGACGCATTCGCGGCGAAGCAGGCCGCGAAGCTCGCGGCACTGCCGGCGTCGTCGCTGCGCGTGACGAAGGCGCTGCTGAAGGAGACGGGCGGGGTGGCCGTGGCCGCGCGGATGAGCGAGGAAGCCGGCCATTTCTCCGCGATGCTGCGTGCGCCGGAAGCGCGCGAGGCGATGACGGCGTTCTTCGAGAAGCGCAAGCCGGATTTCCGTCAGTTCGACTGATACGGGGCGCAGACGCTTCGCTGCGCCGGACGCCTTGGCCGTCTGGCGCGACAACGCTTGCGTCTGTGCGCCGCTCGTCGCTCGTCGCGTGGCGTGCGTTTGGTCCTCGTGGCCGACGCATCAATCGGCGGGTCGGCTCGATTCTGAATCGCCATGCATTCGCGTGGTGTTCCTCGTTCCCCGCATCCGCTGCAGTTCCGCCGCCGAGACAGCCTCGCAATTCGCGCCGGCGCCCCTCATGTTGCGGCGCAGCGCCGTCATGCTTTCCGTCCCGTTAGTGCCTGCTATCCGCGACGCTTGAGGGAAGGTCCGGTGACCGTTTTGCCGCAGGCCATCGCCAGCCCTCAGCCCCAGCCTCAGCCTCAGCCTCAGCCTCAGCCTCAGCCTCAGCCCAGCCCAGCCCAGCCCAGCCCAGCCTAGCCTAGCCTAGCCTAGCCTAGCCTAGCCCCAGCGCCCACCCCTCCGGGCAGTTCCGACTCACCTCGGCAAACCTTGTCCCCCGTCAAGTTGCACTGCGGCAATTTTCCGTACAGTTCGCGCACAGGTCGCCGCGGCCGGATGCGTCGCGCGATGGCGGCGTGCGGCCAGCGGTTCTTCTCAACGACAATCAGGCGAACGAACAATGATCGGACGAATCACCGGCGGGGCGCGTGCGGCACCCGTCATCGGGCTGCTGGCTGGACTCGCCGGATGCAGCGACCTTCACGTGCTCGATCCGAAGGGCGCGGTGGGCGTCGCGGAAAAATCGCTGATCGCGACAGCGACGTGGGCGATGCTGATCGTCGTCATTCCGGTGATCCTGCTCACGCTGTGGTTCGCATGGCGCTACCGCGCATCGAACCGCAACGCCGCCTACGCGCCGAACTGGTCGCATTCGACCGCGATCGAGGTCGTGATCTGGACGGTGCCGACGCTGATCATCCTGTTCCTCGGCGTGCTCACGTGGCGGACGACGCACGAGCTCGACCCGTACAAGCCGATCGAATCGTCGGTCAAGCCGATCAATGTCGAGGTCGTCGCGCTCGACTGGAAGTGGCTGTTCATCTATCCGGAACTCGGCATCGCGTCGGTGAACCAGCTCGCGATTCCGGTCGGCACGCCGGTGAATTTCCGCATCACGTCCGACTCGGTGATGAACTCGTTCTTCATCCCGCAGCTTGGCAGCCAGGTCTATGCGATGGCCGGCATGCAGACGCGCCTGCACCTGATCGCCGACGAGGCGGGCGACTACGCAGGCGTGTCCGCCAACTACAGCGGCCGCGGCTTCTCCGACATGAAGTTCCGCACGCTCGCCGAGCCGCGCGAGCAGTTCGATGCGTGGGTGCGGAAGGTGAAGGCGTCGTCCGACCGGCTCGACATGACCGCGTACGGCACGGTCGCGCAGCCGGGCGAGAAGGCGCCCGTGCGCTATTTCTCGTCGGTCGACCCGAAGCTGTTCCACAACATCATCGCGAAATACAACAACGGCCACGTCCTCGACCCGAAGGACGCCGCCTGCACGACGAAGGGGTAACGCATGTTCGGAAAACTGACTCTTTCGGCGATCCCGTTCGATCAGCCCATCATCATGGGGGCGAGCGCCTTCATGGGGCTCGTCGTGCTGGGCATCGTCGCCGCGCTGACGGTCGCGGGCCGGTGGAAATGGCTGTGGAGCGAATGGCTGACGTCCGTCGATCACAAGAAGATCGGCGTGATGTACCTGGTCGTCGCGGTGCTGATGCTGCTGCGCGGCTTCGCGGACGCCGTGATGATGCGCCTGCAGCTCGCGCTCGCGTACAACGGCCCCGGCTACCTGCCGCCGCATCACTATGACCAGGTCTTCACCGCGCACGGCGTGATCATGATCTTCTTCATGGCGATGGCGCTGCTGGTCGCGTTCTTCAACCTGATCGTGCCGCTGCAGATCGGCGCGCGCGACGTCGCGTTCCCGTTCCTGAACTCGCTCTCCTTCTGGATGACGGCGGTCGCCGCGATCCTGATGAACGTTTCGCTCGTGATCGGCGAATTCGCGCAGACGGGCTGGCTCGCGTATCCGCCGCTGTCGGAACTGCAGTTCAGCCCGGGCGTCGGGGTCGACTACTACCTGTGGGCGCTGCAGATCTCGGGCGTCGGGACGCTGATCACGTCGATCAACTTCTTCGTGACGATCATCAAGATGCGCGCGCCGGGCATGACGCTGATGAAGATGCCGGTGTTCACGTGGACCGCGCTCTGCTCGAACGTGCTGATCATGGCGACGTTCCCGATCCTGACCGTCGCGCTCGCGCTGCTCGGCCTCGATCGCTACCTCGACATGCATTTCTTCACCAACGAAGCCGGCGGCAACGCGATGCTGTACCTGAACCTGATCTGGGCGTGGGGGCATCCGGAGGTATACATCCTCGTGCTGCCCGCGTTCGGCATCTATTCGGAAGTCATTGCGACGTTCGCGAAGAAGCCGCTGTTCGGCTACCGGACGATGGTCTATGCATCGTGCGTGATCATGGTGCTCGCGTTCCTCGTGTGGCTGCATCACTTCTTCACGATGGGCTCGGGGGCCGACGTCAACGCGTTTTTCGGGATCATGACGATGGTCATCGCGATCCCGACCGGCGTGAAGATCTTCAACTGGCTGTTCACGATGTATCGCGGCCGCATCGAATTCACGGCGCCGGTGCTGTGGACGATCGGTTTCATGGTCACGTTCACGCTCGGCGGGATGACCGGCGTGATGATGGCGATTCCGGGCGCGGATTTCGTGCTGCACAACAGCCTGTTCCTGATCGCGCACTTCCACAACGCGATCATCGGCGGCGTCGTGTTCGGCTACTTCGCGGGCGTTCACTACTGGTTCCCGAAGGTGTTCGGCTTCCGGCTCGACGAGAAGTTCGGCAAGCGCGCGTTCTGGTGCTGGTTCCTCGGCTTCTACGCGTCGTTCGTGCCGCTGTACGTGCTCGGCTTCATGGGCATGACGCGCCGCCTGAACCACTACGACAACCCGGCTTGGCATCCGTGGCTGGTCGCCGCCGCGTTCGGCGTCGCGCTGATCGCGATCGGCGTACTGTGCCAGGTCGCATCGGTGTGGGTCGGCTGGCGCAATCGCAACCAGCCGCAGTATCGCGACGCGACGGGCGACCCGTGGAACGGCCGCACGCTCGAGTGGGCGACGTCGTCGCCGCCCGCCGTCTACAACTTCGCGGTGCTCCCGAACGTGCACGAACTCGACGAACTGGCTTATCGCAAGGCGAAGGGCCTCGGGCTCGGCCTCGGCAAGAACGTCAGGTACGAAGACATCCACATGCCGTCGAACACGAGCGCGGGCTTCTTCGTCGGCATCTTCAGCCTGCTGCTCGGCTTCGCGCTCGTCTGGCACATCTGGTGGCTCGCGATCGCCGCGCTCGTCGGCATCGTCGCGACGGTGGTGCTGTACAGCGCACAGGACAACGACGGCTATTACATTCCGGCGGATACCGTCCGCAAGATCGAGGAACAACGCGCGGGTGTGCGGATCGGCACGCCGGCGCCGGAAGTCGAACTGGAGACGAACTGATGTCGTATCAATCTCTCGCGGGCGCCGCCCGTCATCCGGCCGCGCACCACCATCCGCCGTCGCATTCGGTGTTCGGCTTCTGGCTGTACCTGATGACCGACTGCGTGATCTTCGCGTCGCTGTTCGCGACGTTCGCGGTACTCGGCAACCAGTTCGCGGGCGGTCCGACCGCGAAGGACCTGTTCGACATTCCGGGCGTCGCGCTCGAGACGGCGGCGCTGCTGCTGTCGAGCATCACGTACGGGTTCGCGATGCTCGGCGCACAGCGGCGCCGGCGCGGCGCGGTGTTCGTGTGGCTCGCGGTGACATTCGTGCTGGGCGCCGCGTTCCTCGCGATGGAACTGCGCGAGTTCTCGCACCTGATCGCCCAGGGCGCGGGCCCGCAGCGCAGCGCATTCCTGTCGGCGTTCTTCGCGCTCGTCGGCACGCACGGGCTGCACGTGGCGGTCGGCCTGTTGTGGATGGTCGTGCTCGTCGTGCAGATCGCCCGCGGCCCCGGCATGACGGAGCGCGACTTCCGGCGCCTCACCTGCCTGAGCCTCTTCTGGCACTTCCTCGACATCGTCTGGATCTGCGTGTTCTCCTTCGTCTATCTCGCGAGCGTGCTCTAAATGGCCCATTCGGAACTCATCCACCACGATGACGCGCACGGCACGGCCGGCGGCTACCTCGTCGGTTTCGTGCTGTCGATGCTGCTGACGGCCGCGTCGTTCGGCCTCGTGATGGGCGGCATGCTGGCGCCGAAGGCGGCGATCATCGCGCTCGCGGGGCTCGCATTCGTGCAGATCGTCGTGCATCTCGTCTGCTTCCTGCACATGAACGCGTCGTCCAGCCAGCGCTGGAACGTGATGGCGTTCAGCTATACGGTGCTGACCGCGCTGATCCTGATCGTCGGGACGCTGTGGGTGATGCACAACGTCAGCATGAACATGATGTCGCGATAACCGGCCCGGGGCGCGGTTCGTCCCGTCCCCGCTGCGCCGTGCGTGCCGCACGGCTCCTTTTCTTTCGGGCGTGCGAATCGCATGCCTTTCTGCATCATGGTCAACAACGATTCCCAGACACCGGTTCGCGCCGACGAGCCGATCCCGCACCGCAAGGTCATCCGCGCATGGCTCGTGCCGTTCGCCACGCGCGAGATCGTGCGCCCGATCCTGCTGCTCGTGCTCGACTACCTGTTGCTGTTCGCGGCGTTCGCCGGCGCGCTGCTGATTCCGTCGACGGTCGGCAAGATCGCCTGCGGGATGGCCGCCGGGTTCATCACCGGGCGACTGTTCATCATCGGGCACGATGCGTGCCATCAGAGCCTGACGCCCGACCGCCGGCTGAACCGCTGGCTCGGCCGCATCGCCTTCCTGCCGTCGCTGACGCCTTACAGCCTGTGGGAAGTCGGGCACAACGTCGTGCATCACGGCTATACGAACCTGAAGGGCTTCGATTTCGTGTGGGCGCCGCATACGCCGGCGGAATTCGCCGCGCTGTCGCCGGCGCGGCGGTGGCTGGATCGCATCTACCGGAGCGGATGGGCGCCGGGCCTCTACTATCTCGTCGAGATCTGGTGGCTGCGGATGTATTTCCCGACCCGGGGCTATATCGGTGCGTCGCGGCCGGTATTCCGGCGCGACTGCCTGCTGGTGACGGGCTTCGCGGCCGTGTGGATCGCCGCCGTCGTCGGGGTGGCGATCGAGACGCAGCAATCCGTCGCGCTGCTGCTCGCGACCGGCGTGCTCGTGCCGTTCCTGTTCTGGTGCTCGATGATCGGCTTCGTCGTGTATGTCCACCATACCGACCCGCGCATCGCATGGCACGCGAACCGTGCCGAATGGTCCAATGCCGCACCGTTCGTGTCGACCACGCTGCACCTGACGTTTCCGTTCGGTATCGGCGGCCTGCTGCACCACATCATGGAGCACACGGCGCATCACGTCGACATGAGCGTGCCGCTGTACCGGCTCAAGCCGGCGCAGGCGAAGCTGGAGGACATGCTGCCCGGGCGGATCGTCGTGCAGCGCTTCGGCTGGCGCTGGTACTTCGACACGGCCCGCCGCTGCAAGCTCTATGACACCGACCGCAAGCTCTGGACCGACTATCGCGGAAACGTGACGAGCGAGGCGGCGCCCGAGGTGCGCGCGCCGGCCGCGGCGGGCGCGCGGCAGGGGGCGGTTCCCGAAGCCGCGGGCAACGCGCCCGCTGCGACCGCTCAGGCGGTGCCGTAATCGACGTGGCCGGTTTCGCGGCAGAAGCTGACGAGCCGCAGGCCGGCCGCCTTCGCGATCTCGATCGCGAGCGACGACGGCGCGGAGATCGTCGCGACCATCGGAATGCCGACCCGCGCCGACTTGCGCACGAGCTCGTAGCTCGCGCGGCTCGACAGGAACACGAAGCCGTCGGTCGCGTCGGCGCGCGCCAGCACGAGCGCGCCGATCAGCTTGTCGAGCGCGTTGTGGCGGCCGACGTCCTCGAACGCCATCCGGATCGCGCCTGTTGCGTCGCACCACGCGGCCGCGTGCAGGCCGCCGGTGAGCTGAGTGAGCGCCTGGTGCGCCGGCAGCCCGTGGGCCGCGCGCGCGAGCGCGTCGGGCGCGAGGCGCGTGAGAAAACCGGTGTCGGGTACCCGTTCGGGCGCGAGGTCGAGCAGGTCGATGCTTTCGATCCCGCACACGCCGCAGCCGGTACGCCCCGCGAGCGCGCGGCGCCGGTCCTTCAGCGCGGCGAACGCCTGCTGGACGACTTCCAGATGCACCTCCGCGTGCGGCAGCCGCGCGTCGGCGTGCAGGATCACGTCGATGTCCTTGATGTCGCTGCCGCGCTCGACGATCCCTTCCGAGATCGCGAAGCCGACCGCGAACGCCTCGAGGTCGCGCGGCGTGCACATCATCACCGCGTGCGAGATGCCGTTGAAGACCAGCGCGACCGGCCATTCCTGGCCGACGTAGTCGTGCGCGGTTTCGACGGCGCCGCCGCGCGTGCGGCGCACGGACAGCTCGATCGCGCCGCGCGGCTCTTCTGTTTCGGTCGGATTCACGAGCACTCCCGTTGATTCGAGGCAGGGGCGGCGGCGATCGGGTCCGCCGCTCGCGCGCAGAGGTTCTAAAATACCTCAGGCAGGCCGGCCGCGCCGGCATCCGCCACTCAGGTAACGACCATGGGACTCAGCGACGCTCCGCTGCTATTCAATTTCGAACACGATTCGTCGGAAAACCTCACGTACATCCCGATGATCGTGCGTTTCAATCTCGACCGTTTCGGTCTGCGGATTTCGCTGGAGCAGTGGCAACTGCTGCCGCTCGAGGACCGCAAGCTGCTCGCGCGCTTTCCGGCCGACGACGACACCGCGATCGAGCCCAATTTCGATCACGCGCTGTTCGAAATGCTGCGCACGCATGCCGACCTCGAACCGTCGTGGTTTCAGCCGGACGAGCAGCCGAGCTGGCGCGCGACCGACTCGGTGCCGGACGCGCTCGTGCAGCAGAGCGCGCTGGCCGGGCTGCCGGCGCCCGCGCTCGCGCAGTGGCAGCGGCTCGCGCCGTTCCAGCGCTACGTGCTGGTGAAGCTGTCGCGCAAGCCGAAGCTCAATCACGACTTCGTGCCCGCGATGCGGGAGTTCGGGCTGACGGCCACGCACTGACGGGCCGGATGCGGCGCCGCCGCGCGGCGCGCATGCGTCGTTACAGCGGCGGCAGCTGACGCGGCTTGCGGTCGGGGCCGGTCGCGACGTAGGTGAGAGTCGCTTCGGTGACCTTCACGATTTCGCCCATCAGGCGCATGCGCTGCGCGTACACCTCGACGTCGACCGTGATCGACGTGTTGCCGGTGCGCATGATGGTCGCGTAGAAGCTCAGCAGGTCGCCGACGAACACCGGCTGCTTGAATACGAACGAATTGACCGCGACCGTCGCGACGCGGCCGTTCGCGCGCTGGCTCGCGGGGATCGAGCCGGCGATGTCGACCTGCGACATGATCCAGCCGCCGAACACGTCGCCGTGGACGTTCGCGTCGTGCGGTTGCGGGACGACGCGCAGCGCGGGCTGCTTTTGCGGGAGTTCGAGGGTCGAATCGGTCATGGCGGAGGCTTTCATCCTGTAATAAATGCGCCGCCGCGCGCAGGCCGGCCGGCGAGGGCGCCGGCAGCGGCGCGTAGCGGCTTCTGCGACAATACAACGTTCGCAAATTGTACGAGAAAGCGGGCGAGTCGGCCGCCGCGGCACGCGTGCGGCACCGCCGCCGATCCTGATCCCCATGCGCCGATATTCCGCTTCCGGCGAGCCCGCGCCGGCTCCGACCGGGCCCCGCAACGACTGGCAGACCATCCGGTCGCTGCTGCCGTACCTCGCTACCTACAAATGGCGCGTCGCGCTCGCGCTCGGCTGCCTGATCGGCGCGAAGGTCGCGAACCTCGGCGTGCCGGTCGTGATGAAGCGCATCGTCGATCACCTGTCCGCCGTGCAGCAGCTCACCGCGCTCGGCCGCGCGGAGCAGTCGGCCGGCATCGTGCTCGCGGGCGGCGTCGGTTTGCTGGTCATCGCCTATGCGCTCGTGCGGCTGTCGACGTCGCTGTTCACCGAGCTGCGCGAGATCCTGTTCTCGAAGGTCACCGAGAGCGCGGTGCGCCAGCTCGCGCTGCAGGTGTTCCGGCATCTGCACGGGCTGTCGCTGCGCTTCCATCTCGAACGCCAGACGGGCGGCATGTCGCGCGACATCGAGCGCGGCACGCGCGGCATCCAGCAACTGATTTCCTATTCGCTGTACAGCATCCTGCCGACGCTCGTCGAGGTCGGGCTCGTGCTCGGCTTCTTCGTGGTCAAGTACGAGGCGTATTACGCGTACGTGACGTTCGCGGCGCTGGTCACGTACATCGTGTTCACCGTGAAGGTCACCAACTGGCGCACGCACTTTCGCCGCACGATGAACGAGCTCGATTCGCGCGCGAACTCGCGGGCGATCGATTCGCTGATCAACTACGAGACGGTGAAGTACTTCGGCAACGAGGAGTGGGAGGCGCAGCGCTACGACGAGAACCTGAAGCGTTACCGCAAGGCCGCGATCCGTTCGCAGAACTCGTTGTCGGTGCTGAACTTCGGCCAGCAGGCGATCATCGGCACCGGGCTCGTGTTCATCCTGTGGCGCGCGACGCAGGGCGTGCTGGCCGGCAAGCTGACGCTCGGCGATCTCGTGCTGATCAACACGTTCATGCTGCAGCTCTACATTCCGCTGAATTTTCTCGGCGTCGTGTATCGCGAGCTGAAGCAGAGCCTCACCGACATGGACCGGATGTTCGGGTTGCTGTCGGCCGCGAAGGAAGTCGCGGATGCGCCCGACGCGAGGCCGCTTGCGGTGGGCGGCGCGCAGGTGCGCTTCGAGCACGTGAACTTCTCGTACGAAGCGTCGCGGCAGATCCTGCACGACGTGACGTTTACGATCGACGCGGGCACGACGACCGCGGTGGTCGGCCACAGCGGGTCCGGCAAGTCGACGCTGTCGCGGCTGCTGTTCCGCTTCTACGATCTCGACCGGCAGGCGGGCGGCGCGATCCGGATCGACGGCCAGGACATTCGCGACGTCACGCAGGACTCGCTGCGCGCGTCGATCGGGATCGTGCCGCAGGACACCGTGCTGTTCAACGACTCGATCTACTACAACATCGCGTACGGCCGGCCGACCGCGAGCCGCGACGAAGTGATCGCGGCCGCGCGCGCCGCGCACATCCACGACTTCATCGAGACCTTGCCGAAGGGCTATGACACGCCGGTCGGCGAGCGCGGGCTGAAACTGTCGGGCGGCGAGAAGCAGCGCGTCGCGATCGCGCGCACGCTGCTGAAGGATCCGCCGGTGCTGCTGTTCGACGAGGCGACGTCGGCGCTCGATTCGCGCTCGGAGCGCGCGATCCAGCACGAGCTCGACCAGATCGCGCGGCATCGCACGACGCTCGTGATCGCGCACCGGCTGTCGACGGTCGTGCACGCGCAGCAGATTCTCGTGATGGACCACGGGCGGATCGTCGAGCGCGGCACGCACGACGAACTCGTGCGCGCGGACGGGCTGTATGCGCAGATGTGGGCGCTGCAGCAGCAGCGCGCGGCGGCGGGCGGGGAAGCGGCCGAGGCCGCGTGAGCGTGGCTGCCGCGCCGGGTGGCCCGGGCGCGGTCAGCCGCGAAACGATCAGCCCGCGGCGGCGCGCAGCCGCGCGTCGAGTTCGCCGAGCTGGGCGGGCGTGCCGACGTTCTCCCAGATTCCTTCATACAATTCGCCGCTCGCGCGGCCGGCCTCGATGGTCGCCTTGAAGTAGGGCGTGAGCGGCCGGTGCGTGCCGGGCACGATGTCGCGGAACATCCGCGTGTCGTACACGCCGATGCTGCCGAACGTGACGCGCGGCGCGCCGGCGAGCGCCAGCCGGCCGTCGTCGCGGAGCACGAAATCGCCGTCCGGATGGAACGGCGGGTTCGGCACCATCACGAGATGCATCGCGGGCGCATCGAGCGCGGCCATCTGCGCGGCGCGCGGCGCGAGCGTCCGGTAGTCGAACGCGCAGTACACGTCGCCCGCGACCGCCGCGAACACCGTCGGCCGGCCATCGCGCTCGATGAGCGGCAGCGCCTGCGCGATCCCGCCGGCGGTTTCCAGCGCGTCGCCTTCGGCCGAGTACGCGAGCCGCACGCCCCAGCGCGAACCGTCGCCGAGCGTTGCCTCGAGCTGTTCGCCGAGCCACGCGTGGTTGATCACGATCGTCTCGATGCCCGCACGCGCGAGCGCCTCGATCTGCCAGACGATCAGCGGCTTGCCGCCGGCTTCGAGCAGCGGTTTCGGGCGGGTATCGGTCAGCGGGCGCATCCGGTCGCCGCGGCCGGCGGCGAAGATCATCGCCGTGGTCAGGGTAGTGCTCATGTTCGGCTGAGGGGAAGGACGGTGAGGGCGGTCAGAACGTATAGCCGACGTCGGCCGCGCCCTTACCCTCGAGTTCGTCGAGCAGCTTCGCGAACGGCACGAGCGGGCGGTAGCGCAGCGCGACCTTGCGCGCGTAATTCAGGAAGCGCGGCAGGTCGTTCAGGTAGTGCGGCTTGCCGTCGCGGTAGTTGATGCGCGCGAACAGCCCCAGGATCTTGATGTGGCGCTGCAGCCCCATCCATTCGAGCTGGCGGTAGAACTCGCCGAAGTCCGGATCGACCGGCAGGCCGGCCTTCTTCGCCTTTTCCCAGTAGTACGCGAAGCAGTCGAGCTCGAACTCCTCGTCCCAGCTGATGAACGCGTCGCGCAACAGCGACACGACGTCGTACGTCAGCGGCCCGTACACGGCGTCCTGGAAGTCGAGCACGCCCGGGTTCGGCGCGCACACCATCAGGTTGCGCGGCATGAAATCGCGCAGCATGAAGCCCTGCGGCTGCGCATGGGCGCTCGCGACCAGCAGCGCGAAGGTACGGTCGAGCGTGCCGCGCATCGCGTCGGTGACCGGCTTGCCGAGATGGCGGCCGACGAACCACTCGGGCAGCAGCTCCATCTCGCGGCGCAGGAACGCCTCGTCGAACGGCGGCAGCACGTCCGGCTTCGAGCTCAGCTGGAAGCGGATCAGCGCGTCGAGCGCATCGCGCATCAGCGGGCGGGCGGCGACCGGGTCGGCCGGATCGAGCACCGAGATGTACGACGTGCGGCCGAGGTCGGTCACGAGCATGAAGCCGGCGTCGAAATCGTGGGCCAGCACGTCCGGCACGTGGTTGCCGGCCGCGGCGAGCAGCTGCGCGACCTGGACGAATTCGCGGCACTTCTCGGGCGGCGGCGCGTCGACCGCGACCAGCGTGCCGCCGGGGCTCGTGGCCGACGCGACACGGAAATAGCGGCGGAAACTGGCGTCCGACGACGCGGGCGCGAGGGTCGTCAGGTCGAGGGCGAAGCGCTCGGCGAGCGGGCGCAGCCACGCGGTCAGGGCTTCGAGGCGGGCGTCGGGCTGGGATGCGGCGGATGGGGGCGTCATGAAACTCGGCGGAGGGGGGAACGTCTTGCCATATAATACCCCACGACTTTTTTGACGCGCCCCGCGTCAGCTTCCGCCGTGCAGGCCCGCCGCCTGTCGCGCCGTCCGCCCGATCGCCTCCCCGGTTTGCGCTCAGCCGCAGTCGCGGTGCGACGGTGCGGCCCGCCGCGCGCGAATGTGCCGTGCAGCTGCGGTTGACAAGGGGCGATTCGCCAAACGATAGATGCCGCCCAAACCGCTATTCCCGAATGTCTTCCCCGGTGACGGGGCGCCGCGCAAACGGCGGCTCGCGCTCGCGCTCCTGGCCGTGCCCGGCCTCGTGCCGGCCGTGTCGCACGCGCAGCTGTCGGGCGCGGCCGCGCAGCCGCAGCCGCTCGACTCGCCGTGGGACCTGCGTCTCGCCCCGCAGCTCGAGGATCATCCGCTGAAGGACGGCGCGAAGCCGGCCACCTTCGTGATTGCCGACCATACGAGCGGCACGGCCGATCAGGACCTCGCCGCGAAGGGCTCGGCCGAGCTGCGCCGCGGCGACGCGGTCGTGAAGGCCGACGCGCTCCACTACGATCAGGATACCGACATGGCCGACGCGTACGGCCAGGTCAAGGTGGTCAACGGCGGCACGTCGTTCGCGGGCCCCGAGGCGCATCTGAAGGTCGAGGCGAACCAGGGCTTCATGACGGCGCCGAAGTACCACTTCAACGTGACGGGCGGCTCCGGCAGCGCGGAGCGCGTCGACCTGCTCGACAGCGAGCGCTCGGTGTTCGTCAACGGCACCTACACCGCGTGCCAGTGCGCGACGAACCCCGCGTGGTACATCAAGGGCAGCCGCTTCGACTTCGATACCGGCGCCGACGAAGGCACCGCGCGCAACGGCGTGCTGTTCTTCCAGGGCGTGCCGATCTTCGCGAGCCCGTGGATGACGTTCCCGCTGTCGGGCGAGCGGCGCAGCGGCCTCTTGCCGCCGACGTTCTCGATGAACTCGAACAACGGGTTCGAGCTGTCGCTGCCGTACTACTTCAACATCGCGCCGAACCGCGACCTGACGATCACGCCGCGCATCATCTCGCGGCGCGGCGTGCAGACCGAAGCGACGTTCCGCTACCTGTCGCCGTCGTATTCGGGCACGTTTACGGCCAATTACCTGCCGGATGACCGGCTCGCGCACCGCAACCGCTACGCGATCTACTGGCAGCACCAGCAGAACTTCGGCGGCGGTTTCGGCGGCTACGTCTACTACAACAAGGTCTCGGACAACACGTATCCCGAAGACCTTGGGTCGATGAACCAGTTCATCAACGGGACGCAGACGCTGTACCAGCAGGAAGCCGGCCTCACGTACAACAACGGCCCGTGGTCGGTGCTCGCGCGCTACCAGCACTGGCAGACGCTGCCGCCGTCGATCGCGCCGTACAGCCGCGAGCCGCAGTTGAACGTGAAGTACACGAAGTACAACGTCGGCGGCTTCGACTTCGGCGCGGAAGCCGACTATTCGCGGTTCCGCATCACGACCGCCGACATGACCGAAGGCGACCGGATCGTCTTCAACCCGTATATCGCGTACGGTGTGTACGGCCCCGGCTACTTCGCCGTGCCGAAGGTCCAGTACCACTTCGCGTCGTACGACCTGAACCACCTGTCGTCGAGCACGCCGAACAGCCCGAAGCACTTCACCGAGTCGATCCCGACCGTGAGCTTCGACTCGGGCCTGATCTTCGACCGCTCGGTGCGCCTGTTCGGCCAGGACTTCATCCAGACCCTCGAGCCGCGCCTGTACTACGTGTACACGCCGTATCGCGACCAGTCGAACGCGCCGCTGTTCGACACCGCGGAATCGGACTTCGGCCTCGCGGAGATCTACCAGCCGAACACGTTCGTCGGCAACGACCGGATCGCCGATGCGAACCGGATCACGGCCGGCCTGACGTCGCGCTTCATCGATCCGCGCACCGGTGACGAGCGCGCGCGCTTCGTGGTCGCGCAGCAGTACTATTTCGCCGACCAGCGCGTGACGCTGAACTCCGGCCAGAGCGCCGTGCTGGCGCGCCACTCCGACCTGATCGTCGGCGCCGCGCTGAAACTCGGCTCAGGCTTCATGTCGGAGACGGCGTTCCAGTACAACCAGAACAACAACCAGCTCGTGAAGTCGAGCATCGGTTTCGGTTTCAGCCCGGGCGAGCGCCGCGTGATCAACGTCGGCTACCGCTACACGCGTGCGAACACGACGCTCGACAACCAGCCGATCAACCAGTTCCTGGTGTCCGCGCAGTGGCCGCTCACGCGCCGCCTGTATGCGATCGGCCGCTTCAACTACGACCTGGCCGCCGACCGGGTCGTCGACGGTCTGCTCGGCTTACAATACGACGCGGATTGCTGGGCGCTCGGAGTCGGGGTCCAGCGGTACGCGAACGGCGTGAACACGTCGGGGCAGCAGAATTCGTCGACGCGCTTCATGATGCAGCTGACGTTGAAGGGGCTGTCGAGCGTCGACAACGGTCTCGTGGCCGCATTCCGCGCCGGGGTGCCGGGCTATACGCCGCTGCCGTCCGCGCCGCCGCCGATGTCCCGCTTCAGCAACTACGAGTAACGCCGGCTTGTCTGCACCGGTCAGCACGATTTCAATGGAGTATCAGTGGCAATGAAGAAAACCCTTCGTTTCGCGGCAGTCGTGTCCAGCCTCGCCGCCGCCGCCGCGCTGCTCGCCGCTGCGCCGGCCGCGGCGCAGGCGCTTGGTTCGCATGGCGCGCAGCTTGCCGACGAAGTCGTCGCGGTCGTCAACAACGACGTGATCACGGGTCGCGAACTCGACCAGCGCGTCGGCCTGATCTCGCGCCGGCTGCAGCAGCAGAACGCGCCCGTGCCGCCGGCCGACCAGCTGCGCGCGCAGGTGCTGAACCAGATGGTGCTCGAACGCATCCAGGTGCAGAAGGCCAAGGACGACGGGATCCGCATCGACGATGCCACCGTGCAGTCCACGCTGCAGCGCCTCGCGCAGGCGAACGGGATGACGCTCGAGCAGTACCGCGCGCGCATCGTCGCGCAAGGCGTGCCCTGGAGCGTGTTCACGAGCGACGCCCGCACCGAGCTGATGCTGTCGAAGCTGCGCGAGCGCGAGGTCGACGGCAAGATCACCGTGTCGGATGCCGAGGTCGCGAACTACATCGCGAGCCAGCGCGGGCCGAGCGCATCGCAGCAGCAGGACCTGCGCTTCCAGCACATCTTCATCAAGGCGCCGACCAACGCGCCGCAAGCCGACATCGAAGCCGCGCAGAAGAAGGCCGACGCGCTGCTGCAGCAGGCCACGTCGGGCGCCGATTTCGAGAAGCTCGCGAAGAACAACTCGGAAGCGAACGACGCGAAGAAGGGCGGCGACCTCGGCTTCAAGGCGCCGTCCGCGCTGCCGGCCGACGTCGTCGAAGCCGCGTCGAAGCTCCGCCCCGGCCAGGTCAATCCGACGCTGATCCGCGTGCCGGACGGCTTCGAGATCGTGCGTCTCGTCGACCGCCGCCAGAGCCAGGGCGCGACCGCCGCGGCACCGAAGATCGTCCAGACGCACGTGCGCCACATCCTGTTGCGCGTCGGCGAAGGCAAGTCGGAAGGCCAGGCACGCCAGCAACTGCAGGACATCCGCAAGCAGGTCGAGGCCGGCGGCGATTTCGAGAAGTTCGCGCGCACCTACTCGCAGGACGGTTCGGCGTCGCAGGGCGGCGATCTCGGCTGGATCAGCCCGGGCGAGACCGTGCCGGAATTCGAGCGCGCGATGAACAACCTGCAGGCCGGCCAGATCAGCCAGCCGATTCGCACCGAGTACGGCTACCACCTGATCCAGGTGGTCGAGCGCCGCGAGGCGGAAGGCTCGGTGCAGCAGCAGATGGATATCGCGCGCCAGGCGATCGGCCAGCGCAAGGCCGAGCAGGCGTACGCCGACTGGCTGCGTGAACTGCGCGATTCGTCGTACGTGCAGTACAAGATCGGCGGCGTCGGCCCGGCGAACTGAGCGAGCTTCGCATGACGGCATCCGCGCTGCAGATCGCGATCACGACCGGCGAACCCGCGGGTGTCGGCCCGGAGCTGACCGTGCAGGCGTTGCAGGATGCCGCGCGGCGCTGGCCCGGTGCGCATTTCACCGTGCTCGGCGATGCCGCGCTGCTCGACGCACGCGCGGCGGCCGTCGGTGCCGACCGGGCGGTGCTCGCCGGCGGTGGGCCGGTGTCGGTCGAGCATCATCCGCTCGCCGTGCCCGCGCAGGCGGGCAAGCTCGACGCGGCCAACGGCCGCTACGTGCTCGGGCTGCTCGATGCCGCGATCGACGGCGCGGTGGCGGGCCGGTTCGACGCGATCGTCACCGCACCGCTGCAGAAGAGCACGATCAACGATGCCGGCGTGCCGTTTACCGGCCATACCGAATACCTTGCGGAACGCACGCACACGCCGCGCGTCGTGATGATGCTGGCAGGCACGGGCGAGCGGCCGCTGCGCGTCGCGCTCGCGACCACGCACCTGCCGCTGAAGGACGTGTCGGCCGCGCTGACGATCGACGGGCTCGTCGAGACGCTGGCGATCGTCGATCGCGACCTGCGGCGCGACTTCGGTCTTGCGGCGCCGCGCATCCTCGTGACGGGGCTGAACCCGCACGCGGGCGAGAACGGCTATCTCGGGCGCGAGGAGATCGACGTGATCTCGCCGGCGCTCGCACGCGCGCAAGCGCAGGGCATCGACGCGCGCGGCCCGTATCCGGCCGACACGCTGTTCCAGCCGCGCCATCTCGAGGGCGCCGATTGCGTGCTCGCGATGTTCCACGATCAGGGCTTGCCCGTGCTGAAGTATGCGACCTTCGGCGAGGGCATCAACGTCACGCTCGGGCTGCCGATCATCCGCACGTCGGTCGATCACGGCACGGCGCTGGATCTGGCCGGCACGGGCCGCGCGGATCCGGGCAGCATGGTCGCCGCGCTCGACACGGCCGTCACGATGGCGCGCCATCGCCGCGCGGCCTGACACGCACGAGCCTGACCTCATTCGTCGTATTTTTCGTTTTTCTCAGTCGATGTCGAACAGCAGACAGCACCAAGGCCACTTCGCGCGCAAGCGCTTCGGGCAGAACTTCCTCGTCGATCACGGCGTGATCGACTCGATCGTCGCGACGATCGGCCCCGCGCGCGGCCAGCGGATGGTCGAGATCGGCCCCGGCCTCGGCGCGCTGACCGAGCCGCTGATCGCGCGTCTCGCGACGCCCGAGTCGCCGCTGCATGCGGTCGAGCTCGACCGCGACCTGATCGGGCGCCTGCAGCAGCGCTTCGGCGCGCTGCTGGAGCTGCACCCGGGCGACGCGCTCGCGTTCGACTTCCGCTCGCTCGCGGCACCCGGCGACAAGCCGTCGCTGCGGATCGTCGGCAACCTGCCGTACAACATTTCCAGCCCGCTGCTGTTTCACCTGATGACGTTCGCCGACGCGGTCATCGATCAGCATTTCATGCTGCAGAACGAAGTCGTCGAACGGATGGTCGCGGAGCCGGGCACGAAGGCGTTCTCGCGACTGTCGGTGATGCTGCAGTACCGCTATGTGATGGAGAAGATGCTCGACGTGCCGCCGGAATCGTTCCAGCCGCCGCCGAAGGTCGATTCGGCGATCGTCCGGATGATTCCGTACGAGCCGCACGAACTGCCGGACGTCGATCCCGTGCTGCTCGGCGAAGTCGTCACCGCCGCGTTCTCGCAGCGCCGCAAGATGCTGCGCAATACGCTCGGCGACTACCGCGAGACGATCGATTTCGACGCGCTCGGCTTCGATCTCGCGCGACGCGCGGAGGATGTCAGCGTGGCCGAATATGTCGGCGTCGCGCAGGCGCTTGCAGCGGCGCGCAAGGCCGCGGAGTAGCGGCACGCGGGCGTCGCACCTGGCGCCTGCCCCGAGCGCGATCGACGAGGCTGCCCTGAGCGGGCAGCTTTTTTTTCGCACGGCGTTCGTCGCTGCCGGACCGCGTCCGCATCGCGCTACGCGCGCCGGCGCGGCGGCGCGTTGACGAGCGCGATCCCGGTCAGCACCAGCGCGGCCGCCGACATGAAGCGCCAGCCGACCGATTCGCCGAGCAGCAGCACGCCGAACGCGACGCCGAACAGCGGCGACAGGAACGTGAACACCGATAGCCGCGACGCGCTGTAGCGCGTCAGCAGCCAGAACCACGACAGGTAGCTGACGAACGCGACGATCACCGACTGGTACGCGAGGCTCGCGAGCGCGATCGGCGTGACCCGCGCGAACGACGTCTGGCCGAGCAGCGCGGCGAGCGCGATCAGCACGACGGCCGACACCGCGAGCTGGTAGAACAGCGTCTTGCTCGCGCTGGCGCGCGCGAGCGACGTCGAACGCACGACGACCGTCGTCGCGGCCCACATCGCGCCGCCGAGGATCCCGAGCGCGTCGCCGGCGAGCCCGGCCAGCACCGATGCGCCGGGCGCGCGCGGCGTCAGGAAGCCGTCCGCGAACGCGAGCGCGATGCCGGCGAACGCGAGGCCGACGCCGGCCCACTGGACGCGCTGCAGCCGTTCGCCCGGCGCGAACAGGTGCAGGCCGAGCGCCGTGAAGCACGGTGCCGTGTACAGGAAGATCGCCATGTGCGACGCGCTCGTCAGCGTGAGCCCGAAGAACACGCAGATGAACTCGCCGGCGAACAGCGCACCGGCCGCGATGCCCGCGCCGAGCGTGCCGTCCGCGCGGAACAGCGGCGTGCCGCGCGAGCGTGCCCAGCCCCACAGCAGGAGCGCGGCGATCACCGAGCGCAGCCCGGCCTGGAACATCGGCGGGATCGCCGCGTTGGTGCTCTTGATCGCGACCTGCTGGAGGCCCCAGATCGCGCACAGCAGCAGCATCACGCCGACCGCGCGCATGTCGAGCGCGCGTCGCACGGGCGTGCCGGCGAGCGCGGTCATCGGCGGACCTCGCCGATGCGGCGGGAAGCAGGCTGGGGCATGAGCAGAGACTTGGGCAAGGACATGGTCAGCGGCGGACGGACGGCGCGTCCGGCGCGCGCGAATCGGCGATTTCTCACGGCAGGCTGTGTGGCTGGAATGAGGCGGTGGTCGCGTTCTGGCTGCGGGCGGCATGCCCGTTTTTGGTGCGAAGTGGGAGGATGTTACCCGATCGATGGACTTGCCGGGGCCGTCGGGCGCGGTGATCTCCACCGCCGCACGGGCTTCGCGCTCGCCGTGCGGATGCTTGGGTATCGGCCGGTGGCGCACGGGGCGCCGGCGGCGGGATTGACCCGACTCCGGTAGAATTTCCGCTTCTGGAAAGTCCCCACAGGAGTACAACACATGCGTTTGCTGCATACGATGCTGCGAGTCGGCGATCTCGACCGCTCGATCAAGTTCTACACCGAATTGCTCGGCATGAAGCTGCTGCGTCGCGAGGATTATCCGGAAGGCAAGTTCACGCTCGCGTTCGTCGGCTACGAAGCGGAAAGCGCGGGCACCGTGCTCGAGCTGACCCACAACTGGGATACGCCGTCCTACGATCTCGGCAACGGCTTCGGCCATCTGGCGGTGGAAGTCGACGATGCCTACGCGGCCTGCGACAAGATCAAGGCGCAAGGCGGCAAGGTGACCCGCGAAGCCGGCCCGATGAAGCACGGCACGACCGTGATCGCGTTCGTCGAGGATCCGGACGGCTACAAGATCGAGTTCATTCAGAAGAAGGCGCACTGAGCGCCGGGCGCGCGGCGCACGATGTGCGTCGCGGGCAGGAAAAACGGGCGATGTGGAGGAATCCGCATCGCCCGTTTGTATTTTGGTGCGGCCGATCGCGTCAAAGCGCCGGCAGCAGTTCGGGCGGGTGATGCTTGAGCGTGTGCCGCGCTTCGCGGAATTCCGGGAAGATCGATTCGACGGTCTGCCAGAAGGCCGGACTGTGGTTCATCTCGCGCAGGTGCGACAGCTCGTGCGCGACGACGTAGTCGACGATCGACATCGGGAAGTGGATCAGCCGCCAGTTCAGCCGGATCTTGCCGTCGCTCGAGCAGCTGCCCCAGCGCGTCGCCGCCGACGACAGCGCATACATCGAATACGTGACGCCGAGCCGTTCCGCGTAGACCGCCAGGCGTTCGCCGAAGATCCGCTTCGCTTCGCCCTGCAGCCAGCCCTGCACGCGATCCTTGATCTGCTGCATGTCGGCTTGCACGGGCAGCGGCAGCGACAGCCGTTGCGCATCGGCGTCGAATGCGACGGCGCCCGCGCCGAGCGCGATCGTGATCGTCTTGCCGAGATAAGGGAGTTGCGCGCCGTCGCGCCAGTCGATCTGCGGCAGCGCGCGCTGCTCGGTGCGGGTTTTCCACTCCGCGAGCTTCGCGAAGATCCAGCGCTGCTTCTCGGCGATCGCCGCTTCGATGTCGGCGAGCGTGACCCAGCGCGGCGCAGTGATCGACAGCCCGCTGCCGTCGATCGTGAAGCCGATCGTGCGGCGCGCGGAGCGCTTCAACCGATATTCGAGCACGCGGCTGTCGAGTGCGAACGTGCGGACGCGGGAGCGATCGGGTGCGGGACCCGGATCGAGCGGCGCCGCGGGGACTGCGGGCGCTGCAGCCGCTTCAGGCGGCGACGGCAGCGCGGCGGGCGCCGACGGTGGCGGCGATGCTGCCGGCCCGTCGAAGAGCGGCAGGTCCATCTGGCGATGATCGAGTGCCACGATGGCAGGCCGTGGCCGCGGACGCTTTTTCATCAGTTCGCTTCGTTTCGTCGTACGCAACGGCTGCAATCCGGGTGATTCAGACGCGTGCGGCATCGCGCGTGCCGGCATTGCCCGGCTGGCGATACGCATCGGGATCGATGCGGCGCATTTCCGCTTCGATCCATGCTTCGACCTGCGAGTTCAATACGTCGGGCGTCTTGCCTTCGACCGGAATCGGCTTGCCGATCGACACGGTGACGACGCCCGGGAACTTCGTGAACGAATTGCGCGGCCACACCCGACCTGCATTGTGCGCGATCGGCACGACCGGCGCGCCGGTTTCGATCGCGAAGCGCGCGCCGCCCGTCTTGTACTTGCCCTGCTTGCCGACCGGCGTGCGCGTGCCTTCCGGGAACATGATCATCCACGCGCCTTCCGACAGGCGCTTCTTGCCCTGGCGGATCACCGACACGAAGGCATTCTTGCCTTCCTTGCGGTTGATGTTGACCATGTGCAGCAGCCCGAGCGCCCAGCCGAAGAACGGCACGTACAGCAGCTCGCGCTTGAACACGTAGCAGAGCGGCTTCGGCATCAGCGCCGGAAACGCGAGCGTCTCCCACGCGGACTGGTGCTTCGACAGCAGCACGGCCGGGCCGTCGGGCAGGTTCTCGTAGCCTTCGATCCGGTAGCGGATGCCGTTCAGCCAGCGCACGACCCACAGCGTCGACTTGCACCAGCCGGCCGCCATCCAGTAGCGCGCGTCGGGGCGCATGAACGGAAAGGCGATGAAGCACGCGGTGGCGTACGGCACCGTGTACAGGATGAAATAGATCAGCAGCAGCAGGGAGCGGACGAAGCGCATCGGCGTGGGTCTGACAGTAGGGAGGATGCGCGCGGCGGCCGCATCACTCGTGTTCGTGTGAAAGGAAGTCGAGTGCGAACGCGCGCAGGTCGTCATGGACCTGCGTGCCGTCCGGCAGGTTGCCCGCGGCGAGCGTCTTCTTGCCCTTGCCGGTCAGCACGAGGTGCGGCCGGAAGCCGACCGCGACGCCGGCCTGCAGGTCGCGCAGCGAATCGCCGACGGCCGGCGTGTGACCGGGATCGATCTCGAAGCGCTCGGCGATCATCTGCATCATGCCGGGTTTCGGCTTGCGGCAGTCGCAGTGGTCTTCCGACGTATGCGGGCAGAAGAACACCGCGTCGATGCGCGCGCCGACCGCGGCCGCCGCGCGATGCATCTTCAGATGCATCGCGTTGAGCGTGGCCATGTCGAACAGCCCGCGACCGATGCCGGACTGGTTGGTCGCGACGACCACGCGATAGCCGGCGTGGTTGAGTCGTGCGATCGCCTCGAGGCTGCCGGGCAGCGCGATCCACTCGTCGGGCGTCTTGATGAACGCGTCCGAATCGACGTTGATCACGCCGTCCCGATCGAGGACGACGAGCTTGCGGTTGGGGCTGGTCGGCATCGTTCGGCCTTTACGCGGCGAGCTTCGAGATGTCGGCGACGCAGTTCATCTGCTGATGCAGCGCCGACAGCAGCGCGAGACGGTTCGCGCGCAGCGCGGGATCCTCGGCGTTGACCATCACGTCGTTGAAGAACGTGTCGACCGGCGCGCGCAGCGCGGCGAGCGCCGACAGCGCGCCCGTGTACGCACGCGCCTCGAGCTGCGACTGCACGTGCGGCGTCACGGCTGCGAGCTGCTCGTGCAGCGCCTTCTCGGCGGCCTCGACGAGCAGCGTCGGCTGCACCGTGCCGTTCGCGCCGCCTTCCGACTTCTTCAGGATGTTCGAGATCCGCTTGTTCGCGGCCGCGAGCGCTTCGGCTTCCGCGAGGCGCGTGAATTCGCGCACCGCGTCGAGGCGCGCGACGAGATCGTCGACACGCGTCGGGTTCAGGCTCAGCACCGCGTCGACTTCGCCGGCCGTGTAGCCGCGCTCGCGCAACAGGCCGCGCAGGCGGTCGATGAAGAACGCGAAGATCGCGTCGGTCGATTCGGCGACGCCCGGCACGCCTTCGAAGCGCGCATGGGCCGTGCGCAGCAGCGACACGAGATCGAGCGGCAGCTGTTTCTCGAGCAGCAGGCGCAGCACGCCGAGCGCGTGACGGCGCAGCGCGAACGGATCCTTCTCGCCGGTCGGCGCGAGGCCGATGCCCCAGATGCCGACGATCGTCTCGAGCTTGTCGGCCAGCGCGACGGCGGTGGACACCGGCGTGGTCGGCAGCGCGTCGCCGGAGAAGCGCGGCTGGTAATGCTCGGCGCAGGCGAGCGCGACGTCGTCGGGCTCACCGTCGTGGCGCGCGTAGTACGTGCCCATCGTGCCCTGCAGTTCCGGGAACTCGCCGACCATGTCGGTCAGCAGGTCGGCCTTCGCGAGGCGCGCGGCGCGCTTCGCGTGCGCGGCGTCGGCACCGATCGCGGGCGCGATCTCGCCGGCGAGCGCCTCGAGGCGCTCGACGCGTGCGAGCGCCGAGCCGAGCTTGTTGTGATAGACGACGTTCGCGAGCAGCGGCACGCGGTCCGCGAGCGGCTTCTTCTTGTCCTGCTCGAAGAAGAACTTCGCGTCGGCGAGGCGCGGGCGCACGACGCGCTCGTTGCCTTCGATGATCTCGCCCGGCGTCTTCGTCTCGATGTTCGACACGATCAGGAAGCGCGAGCGCAGCTTGCCGGCGACGTCGGTGAGCGCGAAGTACTTCTGGTTCGTCTGCATCGTGAGGATCAGGCATTCCTGCGGAACCTGCAGGAATTCGTCCTCGAAGCGGCACGGATAGACGACCGGCCATTCGACCAGCGACGTCACTTCGTCGAGCAGCGACTCGGGCATCACGACCGTGTCGCCGTTCGCGTGCTCGTTCAGCTGCGTGCGGATCGTTTCGCGGCGATCGGCGAAGTGCGCGATCACGCGGCCCTTGTCGCGCAGCGTGTCGGCATACGCGCGCGCATGCTGGATCGCGACGAGGCCGTCGGACAGGAAGCGGTGGCCGAGCGTGGTGTCGCCGGCATCGACGCCGAACGCGGTGACGGGCACGATGCGGTCGTCGTGCAGCACGGTCAGGCGGTGCACCGGACGCACGAACTTCACGTCGGAGCCGTCCGGGCGCTGGTAGGTCATGACCTTCGGGATCGGCAGCTTCTCGAGCGTTTCGTCGAGCGCGGCCTGCAGCCCGTCGGCGAGTGTCGCGCCGGCCGCCGAGTAGTTGACGAAGAACGCTTCGGCCTTGCCGTCCTGCGCGCGCTCGAGATCGGCGATCGACAGGTTCGGATGGCCGAGCGCCGCGAGCTTCTTCGCGAGCGGGGCGGTCGGCCGGCCTTCCGCGTCGAGCGCGACGGACACCGGCAGGACCTTTTCGCGGACCTGCTTTTCAGGCGCGACGGCGCGCACGTTCTGCACGACGACCGCGAGGCGGCGCGGCGTGGCGTAGCGTTCGAACACGAGTTCGCCTTCGATGAGGTCGCGCGCCGCGAGGCGTTGCGCGAGGCCTTCGGCGAATGCGTCGCCGAGGCGTGCGAGGGCCTTCGGCGGCAGCTCTTCGGTCAGCAGTTCGACGAGCAGGGGGGCGGGATGATTGTGCGTCATGTGTGGATTGAATCTCGTCTCGTCAGTCCTGATCGATCTTGCGTTCGACCTTGAGCGGCGGCGCCCATGCCGGCTGGGCGGCGTCCTGGGCGTCGGTGGTGAGGCCCGGCACGCCCGGCGGGTTGCCGAGCATCGGGAAGCCGAGCTTCTCGCGCGAGTCGTAGTAAGCCTGCGCGACGAGACGCGACAGCGCGCGGATGCGGCCGATGTACGCCGCGCGTTCCGTGACCGAGATCGCGCCGCGCGCGTCGAGCAGGTTGAACGTGTGGCCGGCCTTCAGCACGAGCTCGTACGCGGGCAGCGCGAGCTGCGCGTCGATCATCTTCTTCGCTTCCGCTTCGTAGCTGTTGAAGAACGTGAACAGCAGGTCGACGTTCGCGTGCTCGAAGTTGTAGGTCGACTGCTCGACCTCGTTCTGGTGGTAGACGTCGCCGTACGACAGGCGGCGCAGCTCGGGGCCGTTCGGGCCTTGCTCTTCCCATTCGGTCCACACGAGGTCGTACACGTTCTCGACCTTCTGCAGGTACATCGCGAGGCGCTCGAGGCCGTACGTGATCTCGCCGAGCACCGGCTTGCAGTCGAGGCCGCCGACCTGCTGGAAATACGTGAACTGCGTGACTTCCATGCCGTTCAGCCACACTTCCCAGCCGAGGCCCCACGCGCCGAGCGTCGGGTTCTCCCAGTCGTCTTCCACGAAGCGCACGTCGTTCTGCTTCAGGTCGAAGCCGAGCGCTTCCAGCGAGCCGAGGTAGAGATCGAGGATGTTTTCCGGCGCCGGCTTGAGCACGACCTGGTACTGGTAGTAATGCTGCAGGCGGTTCGGGTTCTCGCCGTAGCGGCCGTCCTTCGGGCGGCGCGACGGCTGCACGTAGGCGGCGCGCCATGGCTCCGGGCCGACCGCGCGCAGGAACGTGTGGACGTGCGACGTGCCCGCGCCGACTTCCATGTCGATGGGCTGGAGCAGGGCGCAACCCTGCTTGTCCCAGTAGGACTGCAGCGTCAGGATGATTTGCTGAAACGTAAGCATGAAGAGCCTTCGTGGCGCTGGCGCTCCGTTGCGGGCGGCGCTCCGGGCGGGGCCCGGAGGGTCGGCTCGCGCGGCGGCGCGGCTTGTTAGTGTGCTGAAACGTGCAATTTTACCGGATCGGCGGCCGGATGCGGCCGGAACGCGGACGAAGGGGGCGTCGGCGGTGTTTCGGGCGAGCCGTGCGCGGCCTGTGCGTGGGTCGTCGATGCGCGCGGTGCGCTCGCGCGCGGTGTCGCGATGCGCTGCTCGCTCCGCCTGCCGCGCCGCTTTGCGCGGGCGTTAAGATGCGCGTATTGCGGCGCGCGCGACGCCTGCCGCGCGACCGATTGCCCACTCCGGACCGCATGGACGATTCGAACGACCTCCTCATTCCGCTGATGCCGCCGCTGCTTGCGCTGCTCGGGCAGGCCGCCGACGCGCACGCGCGCGGCGAGCGCGACGCGCATGCGCTCTGGCTCGCCGCCGCCGGCCATCTGCACGCCGTCGACATGGCCGCGCTCGCGCAGCTTACCGCGGCGCTCGTCGCACGGCAGCGTGGCGCCGACGCGCTCGCGCTGGCCGAATGCGCGCTGCGCGTGCATCCGGGCGCCGGCGCGAGTTTCAATCATGGCTATGCGCTGCAGATGCTCGGCCGTCACGCCGACGCCGTCGCGTCGTACCGCGCCGCCTATGCGCTCGATCCGGGCTGGCCGTCGCTGCGCAACAACCTGGCGATCGCGCTGCGGCTGTCGGGCGGCGACCGCAACGAAGAAATCGCGCTGCTCGACGCGGCCGTGGCGGCCGACCCGCACGACGTGCAGGTGTGGACCAACCTGGTCGTCGCGCGGCTCGCGACGCAGGACCTCGACGGCGCGCTCGCGTGCGCGGCGCGGCTCGCGGAGATCGCGCCCGACAATGCGCTCGCGCAGAACAACATCGCGATGGCGATGAAGGAGGCGCAACGCTGGGACGACGCCGAGCGCCATGCGGCGCGCGCGTGCGAGCTGGCGCCCGATGACGCGTCGTTCCGTTTCAACCTCGCGATCATCCAGCTCGTGCGCGGCAACTACGCGGCCGGCTGGCGCGGCCACGAGGCGCGCTGGGACGGCGCCGGCGAGCTGCGCGGCCGCCGGCCGGTGCTGCCCGGCCCGCGCTGGCAGGGCGAGCCGCTCGCGGGCAAGACGCTGCTCGTCTGGGGCGAGCAGGGGCTCGGCGACGTGCTGCAGTTCGCGCGCTTCGTCGCGCCGCTCGCCGAGCGCGTGCACCGCGAGGGCGGCCGGCTCGCGTGGAACACGTTTCCGCAGGTGGGCACGCTGATGCGGCGCAGCCTCGGCGCGCACGCGGATGCGTTCAGCGCGGGCGGCGGCGTCGACGCGCTGCCGGCGTTCGACTACGAAGTGCCGCTGATCGGCCTGCCGTTGATGCTCGGGATGGAGACGTCGACGCTCGGCGCGGCGGTGCCGTACCTGCATGCCGATCCGCGCGCGCGCGACGCATGGCGAGCGCGGCTCGCGGGCGACGGCCAGCTGAAGGTCGGGCTCGTATGGACGGGCAGCGCGGGGCACCAGCGCAATCCGTTGCGGCGCGTCGGGCTCGAGCGTTATGCCGATGCGTTGCGCGGTGTCGACGGCGTCGCGTTTTACTCGCTGCAGCCGGGCGCGGACGCGGATGTCGCCGCGGCGCGCGCGGCCGGTTTCGCGATCGAGGACTTCACCGCCGAACTCGAGAGTTTCGACGATACGGCCGCGTTCATCGGCGCGCTGGATCTGGTGATCACGGTGTGCACATCGGTCGCGCACCTGTCGGGCGCGCTCGGCGCACGCACCTGGGTGCTGCTCGACGTGAATCCGCACTGGCCCTGGCTGCTCGAACGCACCGACAGCCCGTGGTATCCGACCGCGACGCTGTACCGGCAGCCGACGTTCGGCGCATGGGCGCCGGTGCTGGAAGCGCTCGGGCGGGATCTGCGCGGCCTGGCCGCGGCCGCGCAGCGGCCGGCCTGAACGGCTGGCCGGCGCGACGTCGCGCGTCGTTGCTTCCTGCGCGCGGCTTGCCGGGGTGTCGTGCGGACTCGGCCTCGTGCGCCGAACGTCGGCGGGCGGGGCGGTCCGCATGCCGCATCGACGGCGGCGGCCGCGCCGCGCCGCGCGCGCCGGCCGCCCGATGCGTCAGGCGTTCCGGTCTCCGCCGGCCTTCGCGCCGTTGCGGCGACGCAGGCCCGGCCCGAACGTGAAGCCGAACGCGAGCAGCACCAGCGACACCGCGAGCACGATGTTGTTGCCGCTCGTCACGTACGGCGTGAAGCCGCTCGTGCCTTCGATCCGCACATCGAGCGAGCCGATCGTAAACGGCTTGAGCTGGCCGAGCACGCGGCCGCGCGCGTCGATCGCGGCGGTCATCCCGGTATTGGTCGAGCGCAGCATCGGCCGGCCCGTTTCGAGCGCGCGCATCCGCGCGATCTGCAGGTGCTGGTCGAGTGCGATCGTGTCGCCGAACCACGCGAGGTTCGTCACGTTGACGAGCACGCCGGGCGGCTGCGGATTGTCGCGGATCGTCGCGGCGATTTCCTCGCCGAACAAGTCCTCGTAGCAGATGTCGGCCATCACCGGCTGGTTGTGCACGAGGAACGGCTTCTGCACCGGCGCGCCGCGCGCGAAGTCGCCGAGCGGCATCTTCATCAGGTCGACGAACCACCGGAAGCCCCACGGGATGAACTCGCCGAAGGGCACGAGATGGTGCTTGTCGTAGTGATAGATGTCGCGCGAGTGCGGCGTCACGCCGTACAGGCTGTTCGTGTAGTCGACGTAGTGGCCGTCCGGCGTGACCGATGCGCCGACCGCGCCGAACAGCACGGCCGAGCCGGTCGTGTCGCTGAACTTGCGGATCGCGACGGCGAACGGTTCGGGCAGCTCCTGGATCATCACCGCGATCGCGGTCTCCGGCGTGACGATCAGGTCGGCCGGTTTCTCGACGATCATCTGCGTGTACATCTTGATCGCCGCGTCGATGCCTTCCTGCTCGAACTTGATGTCCTGCTTCACGTTGCCCTGCAGCAGCCGCACCGTGAGCGGCGCGTTCGCGGGCACGGTCCACGCGGCCTGCGACAGCGCGATGCCGGCCGCGACGAGCGCGACGGCGATGCCGGCCGGCGCGGCGATGCGCACGCGCGCGTTGCCGGCGGCGCTGTTTTCGGATGCGGGCGCCCGGCGCGCGGCGACGAGCGCCTGCACGACCAGCGCGGCGAACAGCGCGAGCACCCAGGCGATGCCGTACACGCCGACGACCGGCGCGAAGCCCGCGAACGGACCGTCGACCTGCGGATAGCCGCTCGCGAGCCACGGGAAGCCGGTGAATACGGTGCCGCGCAGCCATTCGCCGAGCGCCCAGGCGCTCGCGAACGCAAACGCGCCGTGCCAGGTCGGCGAGAACGGCCGCGGATCGGGTTCGCGGCGATGCCATGCATGGCCTGCGCAGAACGACCAGAGCCCCGCCGAGAACGCCGGGTACAGCGACAGGTAGAGCGAGAACAGCACCAGCGCGCCGCCCGCGAGCGGTGCGGCCATCTCGCCGTACACGTGCATGCTGATGTAGAGCCACCAGATGCCGCTGATGAAGTTGCCGAAGCCGAACGCGCCGCCGGTGAGCGCGGCGCCGCGCCAGCTCGACGTGCGCGTCAGCTGCGCGAAAAACCAGACGAATACGACGAGTTGCAGCCAGCCGCCGTGCGGGGTCGGTGCGAAGCTGAGCGTATTGGCCGCGCCGGCGAGCAGCGCGGCCGGATAGTGCCAGCGCGGCAGCGTGCGGCCGGGCGCCGGCGCGAGAAGACCGCCAGCCGGGCGGGACGGGATCGGATCGTCCATGTGAAGCAAAAGAGGGCGAGCGGTTGAAGGAGACGCGACCGGCGCGAGACGGTCAGTCCTCGTGCGAGGTTTCGGCGCGGCGGCTCGCGAGGGGGTTGCGGCGCACCAGCAGCACGTGGACCTGGCGCGCATCGCCGCGCTGGATCTCGAACACGAGGTTGCCGAGCTGCAGCTTCTCGCCGCGGTGCGGCACGCGGCCGAAATGATGGGTGATCAGCCCGCCGATCGTGTCGACCTCGTCGTCGGGGAAGTCGGTGCCGAACGCCTCGTTGAACTGTTCGATCTCGGTGAGCGCGCGCACGCGGAAGCGGCCGTCGGGCCCCGAGATGATGTTGCCGGCTTCCTCGTCGAAGTCGTATTCGTCCTCGATGTCGCCGACGATCTGTTCGAGCACGTCCTCGATCGTGATCAGGCCCGCGACGCCGCCGTATTCGTCGACGACGATCGCGAGGTGGTTGCGGTTCACGCGGAAGTCGTGCAGCAGCACGTTCAGGCGCTTCGATTCGGGAATGAACACGGCGGGGCGCAGCATCCCGCGCACGTCGAATTCCTCTTCGGCGTAGAAGCGCAGCAGGTCCTTCGCGAGCAGCACGCCGATCACGTTGTCGCGGTTCTCCTCGTACACGGGGTAGCGCGAGTGCGCCTTCTCGAGGACGAACGGGATGAAGTCTTCAGGCTTGTCGGCGATGTTGATCGCGTCCATCTGCGCGCGCGGCACCATGATGTCGCGCGCGCACAGGTCGGACACCTGGAACACGCCTTCGATCATCGACAGCGAATCGGCGTCGATCAGGTTGCGTTCGTGGGCGTCCTGGAGGATTTCCAGCAGCTCGGACCGGGATTCCGGCTCGGGCGAGATGAAGTCGGTCAGGCGCTCGAGCAGCGAGCGCTTTTCTTGCGGTTTGTCGGTGAGCTTACGACTGGGATACGAATCGTTCATGGTGGTGCGCCCGGGTCATGCCGGGGCGCGCGGTCACGGAGTAGGCAAGGATACACCAAGGGCATGGCGCGGCCGTGTCACACCGGCCGTCCGGCCAGGGGCAGGCGGCGCGCGCGAGCCCCGCTCGGGAACGGCCGCGCCGGGCGCGACGCCGTCCTGTGTATCCATCCTATCTCAGAAAGGGGCGGCGGGGCACGGCGGCAAAAAAAGCGGAGGCGACCGGCCGGCCGGTCGGCGTCGGCGGCATTTCGTCGCGTGCAGGGCGCGCCGGGCGGGCGCTCGGACCCTCAGAAGCGCATGCCGGCGGAACAGCCGCCGGCGGCCGCGCCGTTGGTCGCGGCGCCGCCGCAACCGAACATGCCGCAGCCGGACAGTGCGACGCTCGTGGCGACGAGCAGCGCGGCCAGCATGACGCGCGATCTGCGTGACGGGTTCATCGGCGCGGATTCTCCTTCGAACGCACGGGGGCGGCGGCCGGTGTGGCGCAAGCCGGCCGGTCGGGCATCACCGGCATCGCGCGAGCAGCCCTTCCAGCGCGCGGTCGGGGATGCCGCTCGCGCGCAGCGCGTCCACGGTGCGGCTCACGTAGTCGAGCGTCGTGCCGTAGCGGCCGGCCGCGCAGCTGAACACTTCCTTCACGACGGGGTCGGTCAGCTTGCCGGTGTAGGTGGGCACGTCGCGGCGCATCACGAATGCCAGCGCGTTCACGCGTTCGCCGGTCTCGAGCGTGCACGGCAGCCACGCGGGCCGGTACGACCCCATCGGCATTTCGCGTTTCCACAACGTCTCGAGATGCGGCTGCGCAGTCGGGCCCGCGAGCCGGAACGCGATGCCCGAGCACGAGCCGCCGCGATCGAGCGCGAGCACGAGGCCCGGACGTTCGGGCGTGCCGCGGTTCACGCGCGACCACAGGTAGAGCCCGCGATGGTAGCCGTGCACCTTGCCGCGCACGGCGGCGATGGTCGGCAGCCCGGGGTTCCAGATCAGCGAGCCATAGCCGAACAGCCAGAGATCCTGCCGGCCGTCCCAGTCGCGCATCGTGTGCGCGAGCGACGCCGCGAGTTCGTCTTCCGTCAGCAGCCGTCCCTCGCCGATCGACGGCGGGTAGGCGGGCGGCAGCATCGCGGCGTGGTGCATGGTGCGGACGGCTTTTACTGGTACGGGTTCGGGAAGCCCAGCTTCGCGAGGATGTCGACTTCAAGCGCTTCCATTTCGGCGGCGTCCTCGTCGCTCGTCTCGTGATCGTAGCCCTGCGCGTGCAGCGCGCCGTGCACCAGCAGGTGCGCGTAATGGGCGATGAGCGGCTTGCCCTGTTCGTGCGCTTCCTTCTCGACGACCGGGCAGCACAGCACGAGGTCGCCGATCACGGTGCCGTCGGGCGCCGGGTCGTACGCGAAGGTCAGCACGTTGGTCGGGTAGTCCTTGTGGCGGTAGCCGGCGTTCAGCGTTTGGCCTTCTTCGTTGCCGACGAAGCGCACGGTGAGCTGCGCGTTCGCGAACAGCGCCGGCTCGAGCCATTCGGCGATCAGCTTGCGTTTCGGCAGCGTCTTGCGGATGTCGGCGGTGATCTCGTCACCGTACTGCACGGACAGGTCGAGCTCCAGCTCGCGCAGCTCGTCCGCCATTTCCGCGATTTCCTCGTCGCGCGGCGCGGGTTCGGCACCCACGTGCAGCGTCACGCTGTCGTAGTGCTCGGGCTGCAGCGCGAGCTTCGCGCGCATCGCCGGATCGTTGTGCTGCGCGACGATCGCGACGGCTGCCTCGCCCGAGCTGCCCGACAGGTCGAACATCAGGCTGCGGCCGTCCGGGAAGTCGATTCGAAGCCCTTGCGCGTTGACGGTCCGGGCCTTGCCCTTCGCATCGAACAGCGAAAGACGCGGGGAATCGGGCGCGGCGGACTGGTCGCGCCCGGACTTGCGAGAACGGGAAGATTTCATGACGGGTGCGGCGATTGGAACGCGTTGAGGATACACCAAACGGCCGATCGCTCCCGAATTCGAACCGGCCGCGCGCGGGCGAAAAAATGCCCGGCGCGCCGTCGGGCGGGCCGGGCCGTCGGCCGGTGCGGCGCGCTGGCGCAGCCGGCTTCCTACGCGTCCTTGTGCTGCGCGTGGAAGTCGTCGTACGCCTCGACGATGCGCGCGACGAGCGGATGGCGCACGACGTCGGCGCTCGTGAAGCGCGTGAGCGCGATGCCGCGCACGCCGCCGAGCACCTGCTGCGCCTCGACGAGGCCGCTCTTGTGCCCGCGCGGCAGGTCGACCTGGCTCGTGTCGCCGGTGACGACGGCCTTCGAGCCGAAACCGATCCGCGTGAGGAACATCTTCATCTGCTCGGGCGTCGTGTTCTGCGCCTCGTCGAGGATGATGAACGCGTGGTTCAGCGTGCGGCCGCGCATGTAGGCGAGCGGCGCGATCTCGATCATCTGGCGCTCGAACATCTTCGCGGTCTTGTCGAAGCCGAGCAGGTCGTACAGCGCGTCGTACAGCGGCCGCAGGTACGGGTCGACCTTCTGCGCGAGATCGCCCGGCAGGAAGCCGAGCCGCTCGCCGGCCTCGACGGCCGGGCGCGTCAGCACGATCCGCTTGACCTGGTCGCGCTCGAGCGCATCGACCGCGCACGCGACCGCGAGGTAGGTCTTGCCGGTGCCGGCCGGCCCGATGCCGAACGTCACGTCGTGCTGCAGGATCTGCTTCAGGTATTCGCGCTGCGCGGGCGTGCGGCCGCGCAGGTCGGCGCGCCGCGTGTAGAGCTTCGGCGCGGGTTCTTCGTCCGGCATTTCCGCGTCGAGCTGCGCGACGGGCTCGTCGAACGGATGGTCCGGATCGCCGCGAAAGCGCACGTCGAGCGTGTCCTGGCGGCCGTTGCCGGACGTGTGGCGCACTTCGACCAGCGCGAGCTGGATATCGTCGACCGACAGCGGATCGCGCGCGCGGTTGTAGAAGTTCTCGAGCGCCGCGAGCGCGAGCTTCGCGCCGCGGCCGCGGATCGTGATCCGGTGGCCGCGCCGCGCGAGCGTGACGTCGAGCGCCTGTTCGATCTGCCGCAGGTTCTCGTCGAGCGGGCCGCAGAGGTTGGCGAGGCGCGCGTTGTCGTCGCGCGGCGCGGTGAATTCCAGTGCTTGGACGGTCTTCAAAGTAGCGTCGGGCTCCTGTGGAACGTCAGTCGGTCAGTGGGTGGCCGCGCTCGCGTCGTCGCTCACGAGCAGCAGCTCGCCGCGCAGCGAGTGCGGGTACGCATGGTTGATCTTCACGTCGATCATCTGGCCGATCAGGCGCGGGTGCGACGCGAGCGGCGCCGGGAAATTCACGACCCGGTTGTTCTCGGTGCGGCCCGACAGTTCGTTCGGGTCCTTGCGCGACGGGCCCTCGACGAGGATCCGCTCGACCTTCCCGACCATCGACTGGCTGATGCGCGCGACGTTTTCCTCGATGGTCGCCTGCAGATGTTGCAGGCGTTTGAGCTTGACCTCGCGCGGCGTGTCGTCGTGCAGGTTCGCGGCCGGCGTGCCGGGGCGCGGGCTGTAGATGAACGAGAAGCTGGTGTCGTAGCTCATCTCGTGCACGAGCGCCATCATCTTGTCGAAATCCTCTTCGGTCTCGCCGGGGAAGCCGACGATCATGTCGGTCGACAGCGACAGGTCCGGGCGGATCGCGCGCAGCTTGCGGATCACCGACTTGTATTCGAGCACCGTGTAGCCGCGCTTCATCGCCATCAGGATGCGGTCGGAGCCGTGCTGGACCGGCAGGTGCAGGTGGCTCACGAGCTTCGGCACCTTCGCGTAGGTGTCGATCAGGCGCTGCGTGAATTCCTTCGGATGAGACGTCGTGTAGCGGATCCGTTCGATGCCGGGGATGTCGGCGACGTATTCGATCAGCGTCGCGAAATCGGCGATTTCGGACGAGCCGGCCGCCAGCGCGCCGCGGTAGGCGTTCACGTTCTGGCCGAGCAGCGTGACTTCGCGCACGCCCTGGTCGGCGAGGCCGGCCACTTCGGTCAGCACGTCGTCGAGCGGGCGCGACACTTCATCGCCGCGCGTGTACGGCACGACGCAGTAGCTGCAGTACTTCGAGCAGCCTTCCATGATCGACACGAACGCGCTCGGCCCCTCGACGCGCGCGGGCGGCAGGTGGTCGAACTTCTCGATCTCGGGGAACGTGATGTCGACCTGCGCGCGGCCGCTCGCACGGCGCGCGTCGATCATCTGCGGCAGGCGGTGCAGGGTTTGCGGGCCGAACACGAGGTCGACGTACGGCGCGCGCGACACGATCGACGCGCCTTCCTGGCTGGCGACGCAGCCGCCGACGCCGATCAGCAGGCCCGGCTTCGCTTCCTTCAGCTCGCGCACGCGGCCGAGATCGGAGAACACCTTTTCCTGCGCCTTCTCACGCACCGAGCACGTGTTGAACAGGATGATGTCCGCGTCTTCCGGGGTATCGGTCTTTTCGAGGCCTTCGGCCGCATTGAGCACGTCCACCATCTTGTCCGAGTCGTACTCGTTCATCTGGCAGCCGAAGGTCTTTACGTAAACTTTCTTGGTCATGGGGATTCGCCGTTCGCAGTGGTTGACCTGGGGGCGTCGTCAAGGGTGAATCGGGACGGCTGCTGCGATGCAGCGGCGCGTGCCGGTGCCGCGTGGCGGACCGGGGCGCGCAGCGCGCGTCGGGCGAGCCTCTCGCGCAACGCGTGAACGCGTGAAAAGCCGTCGGGAAAGCCTTCCATTATAGCTTTACGCGCCGTGCCGGGCGGGCGGCGGGTTGCGGCCGCGCGACGCCTTTCGTTGCATTCCGACCCTGATATGACGGCGCGGCAGCCGTCAGCGGCACGCGTTCAGCAGGTCGTCCAGCGCCGCTTCCTCGCGCGCGAAGCGTTCGGCGAGGAAGTCGAGCAGCACGCGCACGCGCGGCGCCATGTAGCGCTTGCTGTGATAGATCGCGTGCAGCGGCGCGTCCTGGTGCCGCCAGTCGGGCAGCAGCACGCGCAGCCGGCCGGCGCGCACGTCGTCGGCGATGTCCCACAGCGACTTCAGCGCGATGCCGTGGCCGCGCAGCGTCCATTCGCGGGTCAAGCCGCCATCGTTGGTCTCGAACGCGGTCGATACCGGCACCGTGTGGGTCTGCACCTCGTCGCCGCGCGTGAAGCGCCACGTGTTCATCGGGCCCGACGCGATCGTGATCACGTTGCAGGGAAAGCGGGCCAGATCGTGCGGGTCGGCCGGCACGCCGTGGCGCTCGACGAACGACGGCGCCGCGCACAGCACGCGCCGGTTCGCGGCGAGCCGGCGCGCGATCAGCGCGCCGTCGGGCGGGGCGGCGAAGCGGATTGCGAGGTCGATCTCGTCCTGCCACAGGTTCGACGCCGAATCGGACGCCGTCAGCGAGAACGTGACGCCCGGGTGCAGCGTGGTGAATTCGTCGAGCCAGTCGAGCAGCTGGTTGCGGCCGAAATCGGACGTCGACGACAGCCGCACCTTGCCGGCCACCACGTTGCGGCCTTCCTGCAGCAGCGCGTGCGCGTCGTCGAGCGCCTGCAGCGCCTGCCGGCAGCAGTTCAGGTAGAGCCGGCCTTCGTCGGTGAGCCGCAGCTGCCGCGTGGAGCGCTCGAACAGCCGCGTCGCGACCTTCGCCTCGAGCTTCGCAAGGCGCGCGCTCGCGGCGGCCGGCGTGAGGTTCAGCTTGCGCCCGGCCGCGGACAGGCTGCCCAGTTCGGCCGCCTCGACGAACAGCCGGATGTCGCCCAGTCGATCCATCGGATTTCCCAGAAATTTTTGAAAATGGTTCAAATGCCACGCCAATTATCAAAGATAGGCGTATTCGGGACAATGCGCGCAGATCCCGCCTTTTGTGCGGTGCGGCACCGACCGGGCGCCGCGTCCGCCGCCCTTTCGGAGAACGTCATGCCCATTCCGCTCCTGGCGCTCGCGATCAGCGCCTTCGCCATCGGCACCACCGAATTCATCATCATGGGCCTGTTGCCCGAAGTCGCGCACGACCTCGCCGTGTCGCTGCCGTCGGCCGGGCTGCTGGTCACCGGCTACGCGCTCGGCGTCGCGGCCGGCGCGCCGCTGCTCGCGGTGCTGACGAGCCGCATGCCGCGCAAGGCCGCGCTGCAGCTGCTGATGGCGATCTTCATCGTCGGCAACGTGCTGTGCGCGACCGCGTCCGGCTACGCGATGCTGATGGTCGCGCGCGTCGTCACGTCGTTCGCGCACGGCTCGTTCTTCGGGATCGGCGCCGTGGTCGCCGCGTCGCTCGTGCCGGCCGACAAGCGCGCGAGCGCGATCGCGCTGATGTTCACGGGCCTCACGCTGTCGAACGTGCTCGGCGTGCCGTTCGGCACGTTCGTCGGCCAGCTGCTCGGCTGGCGCGCGTCGTTCTGGATCGTCGCCGCGCTCGGCGTGCTGTCGCTCGGCGGCGTCGCGCTGCTGGTGCCGAACCGCCACGACAGCGGGCCCGTCGGCCTCGGCCACGAAGTGCGCGTGCTGAAGGAGCCGCAGGTCTGGCTCGCGCTGCTGATGACCGTGCTCGGCTTCGGCGGCGTGTTCGTCGTGTTCACGTATATCGCGCCGATCCTCGAAACCGTCACCGGCTATTCGCCGCGCGCGGTCGCGTTGATCCTCGTGCTGTTCGGCGCGGGGCTGACGGTTGGCAACACGCTCGGCGGCAAGCTCGCCGATCGCGCGCTGATGCCGTCGCTGATCGCGATCCTGGTCGCGCTGATGGCCGTGATGGCCGTGTTCGCGAAGACGAGCCACCTGCCGGTCGCGGCCGCGGTGACCGTGTTCGTATGGGGAATCGCCGCGTTCGCGACGGTGCCGCCGCTGCAGGCGCGCGTCGTCGAGAAGGCCGCGAGCGCGCCGCATCTCGCGTCGACGCTGAACATCGGCGCGTTCAACGTCGGTAATGCCGCCGGCGCGTGGCTCGGCGGCCTCGCGCTGGGGCACGGCTTCGCGCTCGACGCGCTGCCGTGGGTCGCCGTCGCGGTGACGTTCGCGGCGCTCGTCGTCACGTGGCTCGCGATGCGGCTCGATGCGCGCGCGCCGGCGCGCGGCGCCGCACCGGCCGCGCATTGATGGTGCATCGGGCGGCGGTGCACCGGCGCTATGGCGACAGGAAAAGGTTCGCGAGAAACGCATTCCTCCGCGATGCTGATAACGGTGTGAAGATAACTTCGTTTGCCGGGTCGGGGCCGGGTGATAGCGTCTCGATACGCGCCGTTCGTGGCGCAACCCGATTCCGATTCAGGCTTACCCCATTCGCAGGGCCGCGCGGCGGCCCGGAGGCCATGCTATGTCTTCACCCCTTGCGCTGGTGCGCGACGTGTCTTCCTTCGAATCCGGCAATGCCGTCGACGCGCGGACGTCCGCGTCGCTCGACGTCCTCGAGCAGGTCGTCGGCGTGAACCTCGCGCGCCTGCGCGCCGAGCGGCAGCTGTCGCTCGATGCGCTCGCGCGGCTGTCCGGCGTGTCGCGCGCGATGCTCGCGCAGATCGAATCCGCGCGCAGCGTGCCGTCGATCAAGGTGCTCTGCAAGATCGCCGCGGCGCTCAAGGTATCGGTCGCCGCATTCCTGCGCCGTCACGCGGTGAACGGCTTCGAGCACCTGGCGGCCGAGCGCGCGGCGCGCGTCGTCAGCTCGAACGGCCGCTTCTCGGCGCGTGCGCTGTATCCTGAAGGTGAACCGGCCGCGGCAGAGTTCCACGAGCTGCGGATCGCGCCGCTGCACACGGAGCCCGGCACGCGCCGCGCGCCCGGCACGACGGTCAACCTGGTCGTCAGCGAGGGCACGCTCGAAGTCAGCGTGCACGATCGCCGCCAGTTGCTCGCGACCGGCGACGCAATCGTGTTCGACGCCGACCAGCCGTACAGCCTGCGCAATCCCGGCGACAGCGAGGCGCGCGCGTTCCGCGTGACGGTGAGCCCCGAGGTGCCGCCGCGCTGGCTCGTGCCCGACGCCGCGCACGCGGCCGGCTGAGCGCGCGGGCGGGTCGCCGGGCCGGCGCCGGTTCCATCGGGACGCGCGCAGGCCCGGTGTCGGCCGTTCGGACGATGCCGTTAGACGGCGTCGTCAGTAAGGTTTTAGGTGTGGTTCGCTGCGCGGTGCGCGCAGCTGATGTATGCTTGGCCGGCCGTTCCACGGGGAGATCCCCGTGGCCGGTAATCAGTGCGTCTTCAGGGCGGGGCGAAATTCCCCACCGGCGGTAGGCTGGCGAAAGCCGGCGAGCCCGCGAGCGCCCGCGCATTTGCGCGGGGTCAGCAGATCTGGTCGAATGCCAGAGCCGACGGTCATAGTCCGGATGAGAGAAGATGTGCAGATAGTCATGTCCGTCAGGGCCGCTTTGCCGTCTGTGCGAAGCGGGTTGTCGTTCTGTCTGTTTGCAATGCCCTGAAACGTTTTTCGCCCAAATCGTAATCGCGAGGAGCGTTTCACATGTCCTTCAAGTCCGTTTCGTCGGCACCTGCCGACGCCTTTGCCGATCTCCCGTTGCTGGATTCCGAACCGGTGCCGCCGCGCATCGCCGCCGCACTCGACGCGTTGCGCGCGGGCCGCGCGGTCGTGTTGCAGGACGATCACGACCGGGAAAACGAGGCCGACCTGATCGTCGCCGCCGAACGCATCACGCCCGAGACGATGGCGCTCCTGATCCGAGAGTGCAGCGGCATCGTGTGCCTGTGCCTGACCGACGACAAGGTCCGCGCGCTCGAGCTGCCGCCGATGGTGCAGACCAACGAGAGCCGCAACGGCACCGCGTTCACCGTGTCGATCGAGGCGCGCGAAGGCGTGCATACCGGCGTGTCCGCGGCCGACCGCGTGACGACGATCCGCGCGGCGATCGCCGACGATGCGAAGCCGTACGACATCGTGCGCCCCGGCCACGTGTTTCCGTTGCGCGCGCAACCGGGCGGCGTGCTGGCGCGCCGCGGCCACACCGAAGGGACGGTCGACCTGTCGATCCTCGCGGGGCTGAAGCCGGCGGGCGTGCTGTGCGAGCTGATGAATCCCGACGGCACGATGACGCGCGGCGACGACGTCGAGCGTTTCGCGCAGCAGCACGGGCTGCCGATGCTGACGATCGCGGAGCTCGTCGAATTCCGCGAAGCGCTGGCGGCCGCGCGCGAGCGCTGCTGCGAGCCGGCCTGAGGGCCGGCATGGCGGGCGCACCGTGGCGCCCGCGGGTACGGCGTGCGCAGCGAGCCGCACGCCGGTGATGTCGCTCCGGCGCGGCGGTCGGTCAGGACTGCACGTCGCCGAATTCGCCGCGCAGGCCGGCCGCGACGAGCGCCGGCAGTTCATCCATCCTGCGCATGATCCGCGTGATGCCCATCGCGCGCAGCGCGTCCGCGTAGTTGTCGGGGATGTGGCTCGCGCCGACGAACGCGATCGTCTTCATGCCCGCCGCGCGCGCGGCGTTCAGGCCCGACACGCTGTCCTCGACGACGATGCAGCGCGCCGGCGCGACGCCAAGCGTGCGCGCCGCATGCAGGTACACGTCGGGGTAGGGCTTCGGCCGCGCGACCTGCTCGGAGCTGAACACGCGCTCGCCGAAGATTTCGGTGAGCGACGCGCGCTTCAGCGAACTGCGCACGCGCACGAGCCGGCTGTTCGACACCACCGCGGCCGGCAGGCCGACCTTCAGCAACGCGTCGCGCACGCCGGTGATCGGCGCGAGCGATTGCGCGAGACCGGTTTCGATGTTGCGCTCGACGGTCTCGATGAAGTTGTCCGGCATCCGGATGCCGAAATGCGCTTCGAGCCCCGCGAGAAAGCGCGACGTCTGCTGGCCGAACGCGGACTTCGCGGCGGCTTCGAAATCGAGGTGCGGGAAGGTGGCGGACAGCGTTTCGAGCAGCACGCGGTCGGCAATGACTTCGCTGTCGACGAGCACGCCGTCGCAGTCGCAGATAAGGTGATCGAGCATGATGGTGAAGAAGCGGGGTGTCGGCGACGCCGATCATGCCGCCATGATACGTGCTTTCGCGGCTGCGCCGTGCGGCGCGAGTGCCCGGTCACGATGACGCACCTCGTTGACGGAGGCGTCGTCGCGGCGCGGGCGGCGCGAGCGCGGCGGACTCGTCGTCGATCACCGTTCCGACCCGCGAGCCCTTGCGTGTCGCGAAGCGTGGTCCCGGCGTCGAAGTCGTCCGGTATCGGCCACGGGCGATTCGCGGTGCCGGCGAAGCGACGATCGCGCGACGAAGTGAGTGGCCGGAAGCGCGCGGCAGGCCGTGCCGCGCGCAGGCTCGAGGTCGAATGACGGCGTGCTCAGGCCATCGCGTGCAGGCGCAGATACAGGCCGGCCGCCGCGGCGCCGCCGAGCAGCGGGCCGATCACCGGCACCCACGCATAGCGCCAGTCGCTGTCGCGCTTGCCGGGGATCGGCAGCAGCGCATGCATCAGGCGCGGCGACAGGTCGCGCGCCGGGCTCATCGCATAACCGGTCGGCCCGCCGAGCGAGATGCCGATGCCGAGCACGAGCAGGCCGACCGGCAGCGCGTCGAGCGCGCCGAGGCCGACCTGCGGCGACGCGAGATACAGCACGCCGAGGATCAGCACGAACGTGCAGATCGCTTCGGTCAGCACATTGTGCGTGGTGCTGCGGATCGCGGGCGCCGTGCAGAACACCGCGAGCTTCAGGTCCGCATCGACTTCCTTCGCGAAGTGCTGGCGATACGCGAGCCACACGAGCAAGGCGCCCGCCATCCCGCCGAGCATCTGCGCGAGGATGTAGCCGCCGACCTTCGACCACGCGAACTTGCCCGCGAGCGCGAGGCTGATCGTGACGATCGGGTTCAGGTGCGCGCCGCTGAACGATGCGGTCACGTAGACGGCGACGAACACGGCCATCGCCCAGCCCATCACGATCACGATCAGGTCCGCGCCCTTGCCCTTGGTCTTCGCCAGCAGCACGTTGGCGACCGCGCCGTTGCCGAGCAGCACGAGAATGGCGGTGCCGATGAATTCTGCAATATAAGGTGACATGTTTGTCTCTCGTAGGTCGCGGCGGACTCGCGCGTTGCGCGGTCCGCCGGTGTTGTTGTATTTCGTTCGGAGTTCTTGTGATTTCTGCCGCGGTGCTTACTGCACGTCGTCGGCCCACGCCTTCGCGGCGCGCACCGCGCGTTGCCAGCCAGCCATGCAGCGCTCGACCTGCTCCTTCGGCATCGACGGCGAGAAGCGGCGATCGAGCTGCCACTGGCTGCGCACTTCGTCGAGGTTCTTCCAGTAGCCGATCGCGAGGCCCGCGAGGTAGGCTGCGCCGAGCGCGGTCGTCTCGGTGATCTGCGGGCGCACCGCGTCGACGCCGAGCAGGTCGGCCTGGAACTGCATCAGCAGGTCGTTCGCGCTCGCGCCGCCGTCGACGCGCAGCTCGCCGATGCTGATGCCCGAGTCGGCTTCCATCGCGGCCAGCACGTCGAGCGACTGGTACGCGATCGCGTCGAGCGCCGCGCGCGCGAGGTGCGCGGACGTCGTGCCGCGCGTGACGCCGAACACCGAACCGCGCGCCCGTGCGTTCCAGTGCGGCGCGCCGAGGCCCGCGAACGCCGGCACGAGATAGACGCCGTCGGTATGCGGCACGCTCGCGGCGAGCGCTTCGATTTCGGCGGCCGTCTTGATGATGCCGACACCGTCGCGCAGCCACTGCACGACCGCGCCCGCGATGAAGATGCTGCCTTCGAGCGCGTACTGCACGTCGTCGCCGATCTGCCACGCGATCGTCGTGACGAGGTTGTTCTTCGACTCGATCGGCTTGTCGCCGGTGTTCATCATCAGGAAGCAGCCGGTGCCGTAGGTGTTCTTCACCATGCCCGACGTCGTGCACATCTGGCCGAACAGCGCCGCGTGCTGGTCGCCGGCGATCCCCGCGAGCGGGATCTTCGACGCGAACACCGTGGTTTTCGTATGGCCGTAGATTTCCGACGACGCCTTCACTTCCGGCAGCATGCTGCGCGGGATGTCGAGCAGCTCGAGCAGCTCGCTGTCCCACTCGCGCGTGTGGATGTTGAACAGCATCGTGCGCGACGCGTTCGTCACGTCGGTCACGTGCAGCTCGTGCTTCGTGAAGTTCCACACGAGCCAGCTGTCGACGGTGCCGAACGCGAGCTTGCCCTGGCGCGCCTTGTCGCGCGCGCCCGGCACGTTGTCGAGGATCCAGCGGATCTTGGTCGCGGAGAAGTACGAGTCGATCGGCAGACCGGTCTTCGCGCGCACCTTCGCCTCGAGGCCCTGTGCTTTCAGCGAATCGCAGAAGTCGGCGGTGCGGCGGTCCTGCCACACGATCGCGTTGTAGACGGGCTGGCCCGTCTCGCGATCCCAGACGATCGTCGTCTCGCGCTGATTGGTGATGCCGATCGCGGCGATCGACGTGCCGTTCAGGCCGGTGCGCGTGACGGCTTCGGCGGCGACACCCGCCTGCGTCGACCAGATTTCCTGCGGGTCGTGCTCGACCCAGCCGGGTTGCGGGTAGATCTGTTCGAATTCCTTCTGGGCGATCGATACGATGTTGCCCTGGCGATCGAACAGCATTGCGCGGGAGCTCGTCGTGCCCTGGTCAAGCGCGAGGATGTACTGATCCTGCATGTCTCTCATCTCCATCCGTGGATTGGCGTAGTTGTGATGCGCGCCGCATGTTACGCGGCGCGTCGGTGAATCAACGTCGGTCAGGCAACTGCAACTGCAAACGGATCACGCGTGCGGCGCGTGCGCGGCGGCGAACCACGCATCGACCGCGGCCGTCACCGCGTCGAGCGTGCCCGGCGCCACGTGCAGGCCGAGCTTCGAGCGGCGCCACAGCACGTCCTGCGCGCAGGTCGCCCATTCGACGTCGCGCAGGTAGCGCAGTTCGGCATCGTGGATGCCCGGGGCGATCTCGGCGCCGAGGTCGGCGAGCGACGTCGCGCCGTCCACCACGCGTTCCGCGCGCGTGCCGTACGCGCGCGCATAGCGGCGCGCAAGCGCGGCGGGCAGCCACGGATGGCGTTTCGCGAATGCGTCGGCGAACACGTCGAACTTCGCGTTCGCGATGTCGCCGCCCGGCAGCGGCGCGCCGGCCGTCCAGGTCTTCGCGTCGCGGCCGAGCGCGCGACACAGCAGGTCGGCGGCTTCCTCCGCGAGCTTGCGGAACGTCGTGATCTTGCCGCCGAACACCGACAGCAGCGGCGCGCCGGCGCCGTCGTCCATCTCGAGGCGATAGTCGCGCGTGACGGCCGACGCGTTCGCCGCGTTTTCGTCTTCCAGCAGCGGGCGCACGCCCGAATAGGTCCAGTGCACGTCGGCCGGCGAGATCTTGCGCTTGAAGTAGCGGTTGATCGAGTCGCACAGATACTGCGTCTCGTCGCGATCGATCGCGACCTTCGCGGGATCGTTCGTGTATTCGACGTCGGTCGTGCCGATCAGCGTGAAGTCGTGCTCGTACGGAATCGCGAAGATGATCCGCTTGTCCGGGTTCTGGAAGATGTATGCGTGGTCGTGATCGAACAGGCGCCGCGTGATGATGTGGCTGCCCTTCACGAGCCGCACGCTGTGCTGCGCGCCGCGACCGAGCGCGCCGTGCAGCACTTCGCCGACCCACGGGCCGGCCGCGTTCGCGACCGCGCGCGCGCGCACGACGCGGATCGAGCCGTCCGCGTGCCGCAGCCGCGCTTCCCATTCGTCGCCGTGGCGTTCCGCCGACACGAGTTTCGTGCGCGTGAGGATCTCGGCGCCGCGCTCCTTCGCATCGAGCGCGTTCAGCACGACGAGGCGCGCGTCGTCGACCCAGCCGTCCGAATACACGAAGCCGCGCTTGATCGAGTCGATCAGCGGCGCGCCGGCCGCGTGGCGGCGCATGTCGATGCCGCGGGAGCCGGGCAGCAGTTCGCGCTTCGCGAGGTGATCGTAGAGGAACAGGCCGATGCGGATCAGCCAGGCCGGCCGCAGGTTCGGCATGTGCGGCATCACGAAGCGCAGCGGCCACATGATGTGCGGCGCCGCGCGCAGCAGCGTCTCACGCTCCTGCAGCGCTTTGCGGACGAGTCCGAATTCGTTGTATTCGAGGTAGCGCAGGCCGCCGTGAATCAGCTTCGTGCTGGACGACGACGTGTGCGACGCGAGGTCGTCCTGCTCGCAGAGCAGGACCGACAGGCCGCGGCCGGCCGCATCGCGCGCGATGCCGGCGCCGTTGATGCCGCCGCCGACGACGAGCAGATCGTAGCGATTCGGTTGGGTCACCTGCTGTCCTTATCGTCTGATGGAAATGGACGAACATGAAATGTTCGAATTCGAAATTTAACGAACGAAATCGAAAAAGTAAAGTTCGAAAAAGCGGGGCCAGTAGCGCGTGGCGCGATCCCGGACGATACTGGCGCAATCGACCGTTTCGCGAGGTGAATCATGCGTATTGGGATGTGGGTCGGCGCGTGCGCCGTCGTCCTGGCGGGGTGCAGCGCCGGCACGCCGCCGCTTGCCGGCAACTGGCGGGCGCCGTCGTTCGTCGACCTGCAGACGTCGTGCGGCGGCACCGCGCGCGACTGGGGCGCGGACGCGCAGCCGGTCTATTCGACGCTGTACGACGCGTATGTGGCGAAACGGTATCGCGGGCTGACGCAGGCGAACTATTGCGCGTTCGTAAACGAACTTTCGGCGCACTATGCGGCGCCCGACGCGGCGGGGCGCGCCGGATGGGTCGCGTATTTCAACGGCGCGCGCGCGCAGGCCGTCAGCTGGCGGGCCGCGGTCGATCCGACGCTGCGCGGCGGCTGACGCCGGAACGCTGCGGGAGGCGGGAAAAGCGCGGGAAAAGCGGCGCGGCCGGAAATCCGGCCGGCGCGCTCAAGTCAGGAACAGCGGGACTTCAGGAATAGCGGCATTTGATGGATCGCAACGCGGCGTCGCCGGTTTCGGTCACGCAGTATTTGCGTCCCGATCCCAGCCCTTCCAGCCGCACGAGCTGCTGTTCGAGCAGCGCGTCGAGTTCATCGCGATCCATGTCCCCGTGATCGGGGGCATCCTTCACAAGCAGTAGCGTGGCGAATTCATGCGGACTCAGCATCGTTCTCTCCATGGCAATCGGTTTGCCCGCGCAGCCGGCGCAAACGCCGCTGCGCGATACCCGGCGGGGTATGGCTTGGGGGGAAAGCTGTATTCGCCGGCCTTCGGATTCGCACACGCCTTGGCACGGGCGGATCGCGCGAACGGGCCGGGGAACTGGAGTCTAGTCGAGCGCGCGGGCAACGACAAATCGTGCCCCGTTAATTTTCAGTTTGACAGGCACGCAAACCGCTAGCGGTTCAGCGGGCGCGCCAACTTCTTGATTTCACTTGAAGTTTCAGGTGCGGTGCAGCATCGCGCGGGTCATTCCGCGGGGTCATTCCGCGACGTACACCTGGGTGCCCGCGTTCGCCACCGCGTCGGCCATCTCCGGCGGCAGTGGCTTGTCGGTGAAGAGTGCATGAACCTGGCTCAGGTGGCCCTGGCGCACCAGCGCCGGACGGCCGACCTTCGAATGATCGGCGACGAGGTAGACCGTGCGCGCATGCTGCATGATCGCCTCGGCCACGCGCACCTCGCGCGTGTCGAAGTCGCGCAGCGTGCCGTCGGCCTCGATCGCCGACGTGCCGATGATCGCGTAGTCGACCTTGAACTGGCGGATGAAGTCGATCGCGAGCTCGCCGACGATGCCCTTGTCCCACGGCCGCACGATGCCGCCCGTGATCAGCACCTCGCAGTCGGGATAGCCGCTCATCATCGACGCGACGTTCAGGTTGTTCGTGATCACGTGCAGCCCGTGATGACGATTCAGTGCGCGCGCAACTTCCTCGGTCGTGGTGCCGAGATTGATGAACAGCGACGCCTGGTCGGGGATGTGCGACGCGGCGAGCGCCGCGATGCGCCGCTTCTCGTCATGGAACATCCGCTGGCGCGCGGTGTACGACACGTTTTCCGAGCTGGTCGGCAGGCTCGCGCCGCCGTGGTAGCGGCGCAGCAGGTTCAGGTCGGCGAGCCAGTTCACGTCGCGGCGGATCGTCTGCGGCGTGACCGCGAAGTGCGCGGCGAGATCGTCGACGGTCACGAAGCCGTCGCGCTGCACCCATTCGAGCAGTTCCTGCTGGCGCGCGTTGAGGGTGAGGCGGGGATCTCGGGTCATGGCTCGGCGGTCGGATCGTGAGGCGGAGCGGGTATTGTAAGGGCGGGAAGGGCGTTCGACCGGCCTGCGGCGCATCACCGCCCGGAATTCATGCGGAAAGTACATGGATTCATGTGACAAATGAATTTGTGCGATCGCGCGGATCGCGCTGCAATGGCGGACTGTCCGCGCATGCCGGTCGTGCGTCCGGCGCGTTCATTCAGCTTTCGACGAGGTGGAACCGATGACTCGCTTCAACTGGCACAACCCGTATCCGACGACCCGCATCCCGGTATTCGCGCGCAACGTCGTGTCGACGTCGCACCCGCTCGCCGCGCAGGCCGGGCTGCGGATGCTGTGGAAAGGTGGCAATGCCGTCGATGCGGCGCTGGCCGCCGCGGCCGCGATCACGGTGGTCGAGCCCGTGTCGTGCGGGCTCGGCGGCGATGCGTTCGCGCTCGTGTGGGACGGCGCGCGGCTGTCCGGGCTGAATGCGTCGGGCGTCGCGCCGGCCGCATGGAGTCCCGACTATTTCCGCAAGCGCCACGGCGAGGACGCGCACGGCATCGCGAACAAGCCGACGCGCGGCTGGGACACCGTCACGGTGCCGGGCGTGATCGCGGGCTGGGAAGCGCTGCATGCGAAGTTCGGCTCGCTGCCGTTCGCGGATCTGCTCGAGCCGGCGATCGAGATCGCCGAGCGCGGCTATGCGGTGTCGCCGATCGTCGCGCACAAATGGGCGGCCGCGGTGCCCGAACTGCAGGGACTGCCGGGTTTCGCCGACACCTTCATGCCGCGCGGGCGCGCGCCGCACGTCGGCGAGCGCATATGCCTGCCGGGCCACGCGCAGACGCTGCGCACGCTCGCGAACGACGGCCCGCGCGCGTTCTACGAAGGCGCGCTCGCCGCGCAGCTCGCGGCGTTCGCGCGCGAAGGCGGCGGCGCGCTGACCGAAGCCGACCTGCGCGCGTACCGGCCGGAATGGGTCGAGCCGATCGGCAAGCGCTTCGGCCGTCATACGATTCACGAGATCCCGCCGAACGGGCAGGGCATCGCCGCGCTGATCGCGCTCGGGATCGCCGAGCGGGCGGGCCTGAGCGAATGGCCGGTCGATTCGGTCGACTCGCAGCACCTGCAGATCGAGGCGATGAAGCTCGCGTTCGCGGACGTCTATCGCTACGTCGCCGATCCGCGCGCGATGGACGTGACGCCCGCGCAGATGCTCGACGATGTGTATCTCGCGGAACGCGCGAAGCTGATCGATCGCGCGCGCGCGACGCACTTCGCTGCCGGCCGCCCGCAGTCGGGCGGCACGATCTACCTGTCCGCGGCGGACGAGCGCGGGATGATGGTGAGCTTCATTCAGTCGAACTATATGGGTTTCGGTTCGGGACTCGTCGTGCCCGGTACCGGCATTGCCTTGCAGAACCGCGGGCACGGCTTCTCGATGGACCCGGCGTCGCCGAACGTCGTCGCGGGCGGCAAGCGGCCGTTCCATACGATCATCCCCGCGTTCGTCACCGAGGAAGTCGACGGCCGCAGCGAGGCCGTGATGAGCTTCGGCGTGATGGGCGGCGACATGCAGCCGCAGGGCCACCTGCAGACCGTCGTGCGCATGCTCGGCTACGGACAGCAGCCGCAGGCCGCCTGCGACGCGCCGCGCTGGAAGGTCAATCGCGACTTCACGCTCGACGTCGAGTCGACGATGAAGCGCGAGACGGTCGACGGGCTCGCCGCGCGCGGCCATACGATCAAGTCGATCGACGATCCTTACATGGATTTCGGTTCGGGGCAGTTCGTGTGGCGTCTCGATCGCGACGATCCCGACCGCGGCTACGTGGCCGCGAGCGACAGCCGCCGCGACGGTCTTGCGGCCGGTTTCTGACGGAACGCTTCCAGCGTTGTGCCCGACGGGCGGCCGGATGGCCGCCCGTTTTGCCTGGATGCAGCGCATGCCGTCGCGCGCGCGCAACCGGTTCGAACAACTCATCTAACGATCCGCAACATGCGCGGCGGAACTGCGCGCGGCGGGCATGGTCAGTGCTTTGAAGCACGAACATAAAAGTCCGGCTAAGATGCCAGCATGGTTCGGCCGGACCAATCCACTAATAAATGTAAGCAAAACGTCGCCTGCGGGCACGCCGGGCCTGTGCGAAGAGAGGGGCCGGCCTGCCGCGCGACGACTGGGAGCGCATCACCATGCCTACTGAAACGACGCATGTCATGCCGTGGCGTATCGAGGACATCGACCTGAACCGGATCGATCGTCAGCGCGCCGCCGCGAACGAGGATCTGCTGCTGTTGCTGTGCGCGTCGTCGTTCATCGAAAGCGGCTCGGATCTCTACACGAGCAACCTGAGCGAGTTCTTCAACGACGATCCGGAAGTGTCCGCGTGGCTCAACAATGCGTGGGAGCACGAGGAACTGCAGCACGGGCGCGCGCTGAAGGCGTATATCGCGCACGTGTGGCCGGAGTTCGACTGGGACACCGCGTTCGCGAATTTCTTCGCCGAGTATTCGAAGACCTGCTCGGTCGACGCGTTCGAGAAGACCCGCGCGCTCGAGATGGTCGCGCGCTGCGTCGTCGAGACGGGCACGGCCACGCTCTATCGCGCGATCAACGAATGCTCGGACGAGCCGGTGCTGAAGGAAATCACCGACAACATCCGCTCGGACGAAGTGCGTCACTACAAGCACTTCTTCAAGTTCTTCAAGAAGTACAACAAGCTCGAAGGCAACGGCCGTCTCGCGGTGCTCGGCGCGCTGATGCGCCGCGTGATGGAAATCAAGAACGAGGATTCCGAGATCGCGCTGCGCCACGTGTTCGCAGTCCGCTACCCGGATCGCGTCGGCGACAGTCAATACAACCGCGAGCGTGCCGCGCGCATCAGCTCGCTCGTGCGGCGCAACCTGTCGGCCGACATGTGCGTGAAGATGCTGCTCAAGCCGCTCGACCTGCCCGCGAAGATCCAGCCGAGCGTCCACTATCCGCTGACGAAGATCACGCGGCACGTGTTCATGCGCTGATCGTCACCGCGCGGTCCGGCGCGCGTATGCTGCGCGATCATCATCTGCTTTTCACCGGGGCCGCCATCATGACCGATTCCCATCGCCACGCGCTCGAACAATGGACGTTCGACGCGTGGCCGCCGGCCGTCGTTGCACTGTTCGACGGCACCGCGCTCGAACGCCATGCCGACTTCGCCGCATCGCTGATCGTCGCGACCGACGACGGCCAGCTGCGCACGACGCTGCTCAGCGTCGGCGAGATCCACGCGCGCGACGCGCATACGCTGCTGCTCGCGCTCTGGCCGCAATCGCGCGCGGCGCGTGCGCTGACGCAACGGCGCGCGGCCGCGTTGACGCTCGTCGCGGACGGCGCATTCTTTCAGGCACAACTGAGGATCGAGCCGCTCGAAGGGGACTTCGGGGGCCTTGCCGGATTCGCTGCGACGATCGCGCACGGCGATGCGCAGCGGGTCGGCTATGCGCGTCTCGCGACCGGCGTCACGTTTGCGCTGGAAGGGGAGGCGCGCGCCGAGGTGCTCGCGCGCTGGCAGCGCCAGGTCGAGCACCTGCGGCGCGCGGCCGCGCGGCTTCAGTGACCGCGCTGGCCGCTGCGCGACGAACGGTTGCGGTTCGCGTGCGCGGCGTTGCCGTTCGCGGGACGCGCGCCGTTGCCGCCTGACGGGCGGCCGCCGCCGCCGGCGTTGCCGCTCGCACCGCCGGCCGCGCGCGGCTTGGCCGCCTTCGCGGCCTTCGGCTGTGCATTGCCGTCGCGCTTCGCGGCCGGCTGGCCCGAGCCGCCTGCACGCGGCTGGCGATTGCCGGCACCGCCACCACCGCCGCCGCCGTTGCCGCCGCGCGGCTGCTGGCCGCGGCGTTGCTGGATCGGCTCCGGCTTCGCGGTCGGATCGGGTTCGAAGCCCGCGATCACTTCCTGCGGAATCTCGCGCTTGATCAGCCGCTCGATGTCGCGCAGCAGCTGCTTCTCGTCGACACACACGAGCGACACGGCTTCGCCGGTCGCGCCTGCACGGCCCGTGCGGCCGATCCGGTGCACGTAATCTTCCGGCACGTTCGGCAGGTCGAAGTTGACGACGTGCGGCAACTGGTCGATGTCGATCCCGCGCGCGGCGATGTCGGTCGCGACCAGCACCTGCAGCGTGCTGTTCTTGAATTCCGCGAGCGCGCGCGTGCGGGCCGACTGGCTCTTGTTGCCGTGGATCGCCATCGCGCTGATACCGTCCTTCGTCAGCTGCTCGGCGAGCCGGTTCGCGCCGTGCTTGGTGCGCGTGAACACGAGCACCTGGAACCAGTTGTGTTCGCGGATCAGGTGCGTGAGCAGCTCGCGCTTGCGATCGCGGTCGACCGGGTGGATCTTCTGCGCGACGCTTTCCGCGGTGGTGTTGCGGCGCGCGACTTCGATCAGCGCCGGCGAATCGAGCAGGTTGTCGGCGAGCGACTTGATCTCGTCGGAGAAGGTCGCCGAGAACAGCAGGTTCTGGCGCTGCGGCGGCAGCTTCGCGAGCACGCGCTTGATGTCGTGGATGAAGCCCATGTCGAGCATCCGGTCGGCTTCGTCGAGCACGAGGATGTCGAGATCCGACAGGTCGATCGTCTTCTGCTGCATGTGATCGAGCAGACGCCCCGGCGTCGCGACGACGATGTCGACGCCGCGCTTGAGCGCATCGATCTGCGGATTGATGCTGACGCCGCCGAACATCACGGTCGAGCGCAGCTTCAGGTACTTGCTGTACGCGCGCACGCTTTCCTCGACCTGGGCGGCGAGTTCGCGCGTCGGCGTGAGGATCAGCGCGCGCACCGCGCGCTTCGCGCCGCGATGCTCGGCGTAGAACGTATGCAGGCGCTGCAGGATCGGCAATGTGAAGCCGGCGGTCTTGCCGGTGCCGGTCTGTGCGCCGGCGAGCAGGTCGCCGCCGCCGAGGACGGCAGGGATCGCCTGCTGCTGGATGGGCGTCGGCGACGTGTAGCCGAGCTCGTTGACCGCCTTGACAAGCGGTTCGGCCAGGCCGAGAGATTCGAAAGACATAGATACCACTCTTGAGTTTTATGATCGGCGACGCCTCGCGCGGCCAGCGCGGGGAACGGCGTCGCAAAAAAGCAAAGGGGCGCGGCTGCGGTTTCCCGCAGCCGCGCCCCCGTTTGTGTCGCGCGCTATTTAGTCAAGCGGCGCGGAACGCAGGTCGCTCACCTGTTGCGGCGAGATCGGCGTACCGTTGTTGCCCCACGACATCCGGATATACGTGACGACTGCCGCGACTTCCTGGTTCGACAGCGACTGTGCGAACGGCGGCATCCCGTACGGACGCGGATTCTTGAACGTGCTCGGCGGATAGCCGCCATTCAGCACCATGCGGATCGGGTTGACCGCCGATTCCATCACGATCGAATGGTTGCCCGCGAGCGGCGGATACGCCGGCGGCTTGCCCGCGCCGGTTTCGGCGTGGCAGGTCGCGCAGTTGTCCGCGTAGATCTTCTTGCCCTGGTCGAACAGCGTGTTGCCGAACTGCTTCGACGGCTCGTACTGCATGTTCTTCGGCGCTTCAGCCTTCTGCGGGATCGACTTCAGGTACGTCGACATCGCGCGCGTATCTTCGTCGCTCATGTACTGCAGGCTGTTGTGCACGACGTCGGCCATCGGGCCGAACACCGCGCCCTTGTTCGACACGCCGGCCTGCAGCAGGTCCGACAGCTCCTGCACGTGCCAGTCGCCGAGGCCGAGTTCCTTGTCGTTCGTCAGCGACGGCGCATACCAGTTCTGCAGCGGGATCAGGCCGCCCGCGAAGGCTGCCGAGTTCACCGGGCCGCCCATCATGTTGATCGACGTGTGGCACATCGAGCAGTGGCCGAGGCCTTCGACGAGGTACGCGCCGCGGTTCCATTCGACCGACTTGGTCGGATCCGGCTTGTACTCGCCTTCCTTGAAGAACAGCGTGCGCCAGCCGATCAGCAGGTTGCGGTTGTTGAACGGGAACTTCAGTTCGTGCGGACGGCTCGGCACCGAGACCGGCGGGACCGAACGCAGGTACGCGTAGATCGCGTCCGAGTCGGCGCGCGTGACCTTCGTGTAGCTCGCGAACGGGAAGCCCGGGTAGAGCAGGCTGCCGTCCTTCGAACGGCCGGTGTGCATCGCGCGGTAGAAGTCGTCCGACGTCCACTTGCCGATGCCGTCCTTGTCGTCCGGCGTGATGTTCGGCGTGTACATCGTGCCGAACGGCGTCGCCATCGGCAGGCCGCCCGCGAACGACTTGCCGCCGCGCACGGTGTGGCACGCGATACAGTCGCCGACGCGCGCGAGGTATTCGCCCTTCTTGATCAGCGCGGCCTGGTCGGCCGGCGTGGCCGCGACGGCGGCAGCGCCGTGCAGCGTGTCGTTGCCCGGCCACAGGACCGGCACGAGGGCGGCGGCCGCGACGATCGCGACAGCCGAGAGTGCAAACAGGGACTTGCGTTTCATTGTGTCTGTCTCCCTTGCCTTATTGCGGTTCGCTGCCGCAGGCGAGCGGAGTCTTCATCGAACGCGCCGGTGCCGGCACGGGGTTGGCGGGCGCCGGTTGCGCGGCGAGCCATGCGGTCACGGCCGTCACGTCTTCGTCGGAAAGCTTCGCGGCGATGTCGTGCATGCAATCCGGTGCCTTCGCGTGGCGGTTGCCCGAGCGCCATGCGCCGAGCTGTGCGCTCAGATAATCGGCGTGCAGGCCGACGAGGCCCGGGATCGCCGGCTGCATGCCGGTCAGCCCTGCGCCGTGGCAGGCCACGCAGGCCGGCAGCTTGCGCGACGGATCGCCTTGCGTGACGAGCTGCTTGCCGCGCGCGAGCGTGGCAGCCGGCAGCGTCGGCTTGGCCGGCGTCGGGTACGGCGGACGTTCGGCCGAGAAGTGCTCGGCGATTTCCTTCAGGTAATCGTCGTTCAGGTAGGTCAGCAGATAGTTCATCGGCGGGTACTTGCGCCGGCCATCACGGAAGTTGACGAGCTGGTTGTACAGGTACTCCGCCGGCTTGCCGGCAAGACGCGGGAAATAGTCGTTGTCCGTGCCCTGGCCGTGAACGCCGTGACATGCGGTACAGCCGCGCACACGCTCGGCCATCGTATCGGGTGCCTTGAGCGGCGCCTGCTGGGCGTGCGCTTGCTCCGTGGGCTTGGTCTGCGCTTGGGCAGCGCTCATAAGGCCCGCGCCACCGATCAGGAGAACGGCAAGCAACGGACGGAAGAGGCGTCTTGAAGACACACGAGACTCCATGTTTATTCGTCGGGGACCTGTCCGGGCTACGATCGGCTCGGCGCATGGACGGCAGGACAGCCGGGCTGCTGCGACGCGGCATTCTATCATCGATGGGTAATGACGGCTATTTGGCAAAAGGTCATCGGTTCCTGCCTGTTTACGACTTGCGACAATTTGACGCGCTATCTGCACGCATCGTGTGAACCGGCGTGCGCTTTGACCATCGAAGACCGTACACTCGCGGGTCGCGCGGCGCCGCCTCCGCCGCAGATCCAGTCATTTCTCCCGTTTCCGGATTCATCGATGACGTTCCTTACCGTGCCGTTGCCGTCTTCCCGCTGTCGTTCCACTTGCCGCCGCGCCGCCGGCCGGCCGTTCCCGGGAGGGTGCGCGCGATGAGGATAGACAGCTTGTGGATCGGGCAGGTCGCGCTGGCGGCATTGATGGACGCGACGTTCGCGATGGCGGTCGGCTCGGCGCTGCTCAAGGCGTGGCTCGGCAAGGACGGCGCGCGGCCGGTCGTCGCGCCGTCGCATCCCGCATGGCTGCGCGCGCAACATTCGCTGGTCGCGGCGGCGCTCGCGCTCGTGCTCGCCGATCTCGGCTGGCTCGTGTACGAAGCCGCGGCGATGAGCGGCGCGGGGCTCGGCGGTGCGTTCGCCGCGATTCCCGTCATGCTCGCGCAGACCCACGCGGGCTTCGCGTGGAGCGTCGCGTTCGCCGGCGCCGTGGCGCTCGCGATCGTCGCGCTCGCGAAGCCGGACGGCCCGGTCGCGCACGCGGTGCTGTGGCTCGCGGTGATCGTGGTCGCGGGCGGCAAGGCGTCGCTCGGCCATGCGGCCGATACCGGCCTGCTGTCCGCGGCGGTCGGCGTGCAGACGCTGCACCTGCTCGCCACCGCGGTGTGGGGCGGCCTCGTGCTCGCGGGCGGGCTCGCGGTGCTGCCGGTGCTCGGCTCGTCGGTCGCGCGCGGCGCGCTGATCCGGATCGGCCAGCACCTGTCGCGTACGTCGGTGATCGCGGTCGTCTTCGTGCTCGGCACGGGCGTGCTCAATGCACTGCGCGGGCTCGGCGGCGCGCTCGCGCCGCTCGACGGCAGCACGTGGGGGCGCGTGCTGCTGCTCAAGCTGTTGCTCGTCGCGCTCGCGCTCGTGCTCGGCGGGTTGAACCGCTTCTCCGCGCTGCCGCGCCTGCGCCGTACCGCGTCGACCGAGGATGCGCACACGTTCCGCAACATCCTGCATCTCGAGGCGCTGACGATGATCGGCGTGTTCGTCGCGGCCGCCGTGCTGGCGTCCTGCGTGCCGGGGTTCGCGGCGCTCGGCTGACGGCCGGCTCGGCGCGGCGCAGGGCCGGGTGCCCGCGCGCCGCGTGCTGCGGATGCAAGAACGGCCGCCTGCCGGGCGGCCGTCTCGAAGCCGATGCGCGGCATGCCCGCCGCGCAACGCGTCTCATCTCACCTCGGCATCACCACTCGGCGACGCTGCCGTCCGCGTGGCGCCACACCGGGTTGCGCCAGCGGTGGCCCGTCTTCGCCATCTCGCGCACCTTCTCCTCGTTGACGTCGATGCCGAGCCCCGGGCCCTGCGGGATCGCGACGAAGCCGTCCTCGTAGCGGAACACCTCGGGGTTGCGCAGGTAGTCGAGCAGGTCGTTGCCCTGGTTGTAGTGGATGCCGAGGCTCTGTTCCTGGATGAACGCGTTGTAGCTGACCGCGTCGAGCTGCAGGCATGCGGCCAGCGCGATCGGGCCGAGCGGGCAGTGCAGCGCGAGCGCGACGTCGTAGCTTTCCGCGAGCGTCGCGATCTTGCGGCACTCGGTGATGCCGCCCGCGTGCGACGCGTCGGGCTGGATGATGTCGACGTAGCCGCCCGCGAGGATGTGCTTGAAGTCCCAGCGCGAGTAGAGCCGCTCGCCGAGCGCGATCGGCGTGTTGGTCTGGTTGACGATGTCGCGCAGCGCCTCGGCGTTCTCCGACAGCACCGGCTCCTCGATGAACATCAGCTTGTACGGATCGAGCTCCTTCGCGAGCACCTTCGCCATCGGCTTGTGCACGCGGCCGTGGAAGTCGACGCCGATCCCGACGTGCGGGCCGACCGCGTCGCGCACCGCCGCGACGTTCGCGATCACCTGCTCGACCTTGTCGTAGGTGTCGACGATCTGCAGCTCTTCGGAGCCGTTCATCTTCACCGCCTTGAAGCCGCGCTCGACCACTGCGCGTGCATTGTTCGCGACGTCGCTCGGCCGGTCGCCGCCGATCCACGAATACACCTTGATGCGCTCGCGCACCTGGCCGCCGAGCAGTGCATGCACGGGCACGCCGTGATGCTTGCCCTTGATGTCCCACAACGCCTGGTCGACGCCCGCGATCGCGCTCATCGTGATCGGGCCGCCGCGGTAGAAGCCGGCGCGGTACATCACCTGCCAGTGATCCTCGATCAGCAGCGGGTCGCGGCCGACCAGGTAGTCGGCGAGTTCCTGCACCGCGGCCTCGACCGTGTGTGCGCGGCCCTCGACGATCGGCTCGCCCCAGCCGACGATGCCCTCGTCGGTCTCGATCTTGAGGAACAGCCAGCGCGGCGGGACGACGAAGGTTTCGAGGCGGGTGATTTTCATGTCGCTTGTCTCCAGGGTGGACCGGCGCGGACGTGCGGACGCGGCGCCGGTCGAGTACGTGACGACGATCCTAGCGTAGCGCGTTAAAAAATAGTATTAATAGCACTATTGTGCAGATAGTGGGCAGCCGCGGCGTTGCCCATCACCGGAGAACGATCATTCAACGCGACCTGCATGGACAGACGGCCTTCCGGCTGGCGACGGCGATCCTGCGGGGCGACTATCCGCCCGAGTCGCTGCTGCCGCGCGAGCCGGACCTGATGGCGATGTTCGGGGTGAGCCGCACGGTGCTGCGCGAGGCGCTGCGCACGCTGACGTCGAAGGGACTGGTCGAATCGCGGCCGAAGGTCGGCACGCGCGTGCGGCCGCGCCGCGCATGGAACCTGCTCGACGCCGACCTGCTCGACTGGTACGCGCGCGTCGCGCCGCCGCTCGCGTTCGCGCTGAAGCTGCAGGAAATGCGCGAGATGATCGAGCCGCATGCGGCCGCGCTGGCTGCTCGCACGCATACGCCCGAAGCGTTCGATGCGATCGATGGTGCGGCGCGCGCGATGGCCGCCGCGCGCAACGTCGACGAGTGGGTGCGTGCGGACCTGCGTTTTCACCTGAGCGTGCTGGAGGCCGGTGGCAACGAACTGCTGGTGCCGCTCGGCGCGCTGATCGACCGCACGCTGGAAGCGCAATTGCATCTGAACGCGCGCCGGGCGCACGTCTACAATGCATCGCTCGCCGAGCACGTTGCCGTCAGCGATGCGATCCGCGTGCGCGACGAGGACGGCGCGCGCCGCGCGATGGCGTCGCTGCTCGCGGTGACGCGCGCGCGGATCGAGATGGCGTGACGGAAAGGGACGGGCGGTGCGGCGCCGTCAGGCGTTCGCGCAGCCGCCCGGCTTGACGATGCGCTCCGTCGATGGCGGGTACTTCGCGAGCAGGCTCGCCGGCCGCCGCGGACGCGCGACCAGGTCGCCGCCGCAGTTCGGGCAGCGGCCCTTCAGCACGTCGTCGGCGCAGGTCGCGCAGAAGGTGCATTCGAACGTACAGATGCGCGCCTCCGCCGAATCGGGCGGCAGGTCCTTGTCGCAGCATTCGCAGCCGGGGCGCAGTTCGAGCATGACGATTTTCCTTGGTCGGAGAGGGTCGGGACGGGCGCCGCCGGACGTTGCGTGCGGCGCATGCGAGCGCTACTGTACGCGTTTGGACTGGCCTGGCCAACGGTGTCCGCCCGGATACCGCCGACGCGCACGGGCCGCCCCGGGAGACGACCATGCTTTATCACGGAAGCTGTCATTGCGGCGACGTGAAGTTCGAGGCGGAAGGCGACCTGCAGGGCGTGATGGCCTGCAACTGCTCGATCTGCCGGCGCAAGGGCGCGCTGATGTGGTTCGTGCCGCGCGATCACATGACACTCCTCACGCCCGACGACAATCTCGCCACCTACCTGTTCAACAAGCACGTGATCCGCCATCGCTTCTGCAAGCGCTGCGGGATCCACACGTTCGCCGAGGGGACCCATCCGGACGGCACCGCGATGGCCGCGATCAACGTGCGATGCCTCGAGGATGTCGATCTCGATGCGCTGCCCGTCACGCACTACGACGGCCGCTCGCACTGAGCGGCGCGTCGTTGCATGAGCGCGCGGGCCGCCGTCAGGACGGCTCGACCTGCGGCGCCGGCGTTTCCGCCTGCGGCGCGGGGCCCGTCGTGCGCGTGCCGGCCGCGGCCGGGCGTTCGATCAGCGGCGCGAGCGCCGGCGCCATCGACTTCAGCAACTGCACGGCCATCGCGCTCGTGAAGTCGTAGCGCGCCGCGTAAGGCTCGTGCGCGGTCGCCGTCAGCACGCCGAAGAAGCGGTCGCCGAGCACGAACACGAACGTGCCGCTGCGATTGACCTTGCGCGACTCGATCAGCCGCGCGCCGCGCGCGTAGACATTGAAGCGCTGGTCGCCCGTCCCGGTCTTGCCGTAGACCTGCAGCGTCTTGCCGTCGGGCAGCGTGAAGCCGCCCGACAGGCGCCGCGCCGTGCCGTTCAGCACGACGTCGCGCAGCAGCGTGCGCGCCACGTTGACGATCTCCGGCGACAGCATCGGCTGCGGCTGCGCGGCCGCGCGCACGAAGCGCGTTTCGTACGGCGTGCCCTTCGCGAAGTCGAGGCGCGTGATCGTCTCGGTCGGCGCCTTTCGGCCGCCGGTCGCGATCAGGCCGATCAGTTTCGCGAGCGCGTCGGGCTGGTCGCCCGATGCGCCGATCGCGGCCGCGTAGGACGGCGTGACTTCCTCGAACGGGTAGCCGAGTGCGCGCCACGCCTTCGTGATTTCCGCATACGCGCGCAGCTCGACCATGCGGCGGATGCGCCGGTCCTGGGTCGCGTGGTAGCGCGTCTTGTACAGCCACGAGTACGTGTAGAAGCGCGCATCGCGGCTGTCGCGCCGGACCTCGGCGAGCGACGCGTTCGGGTGGGCGCGCAGGTAGTTGAGCGTCCACAGCGCGAGTGGGTGGACGCTCGCGATATAGCCGCGATCGTTGAGGTTGAAGCGGTCGATCGCGTATTTCGCGTAGAGCGCGGCGAGATCGTCGTCCGACAGCGTCGCGGCCGGCGTGCCTTTCAGCTGCGCGCGCATCTGCGCATCGAACCACGCGAGCGATTCGTTCGGCGCGACGCTGCGCAGCACCGTCGCGATCTTCGGCGGCGACTTGCGCACGGTCTGCAGCAGCAGCGCGAGCGCATCGTCGGGCGCCTTGCCCGCATAGCGCGTGTAGTAGCGCTTCACGTAGACCTGGCTTTCGCCGTCGACGAACTGCTCGAGGTAATGCTTGCGCTGCGCCGGATCGTCGAGCCACGACGACGACGGGCCGGCCGCCTGCAGCATCTCGTAATGGACGATGTCGCGCATCAGCCGCACGAACACGAGGTTGACGGAGTGCTCGAACGCCGTATGCAGCGTCAGGATGCGGCCGTTGTCCGATTTCTCGAAGTTCGAGAACACCTGCGCGCCGCCGCCCGTGTAGAACACGTCGGGGCTCGCCGAGTACTTGCGTTCGACCGACGCGTCGAGCATCGCCTGCAGCGAGCGGTCGCGCGTATGCGACAGGTAGTCGAGCGCCCAGTGCGACAGCCCGTCGAGCGGGTCGGGCTTCACTTTCGCGAGTTGCGCGTTCGACAGGTTGCCGTAGCGCGCATGCAGGTCGGAGACGATCTGCAGGTAGGTGATCAGCGTGCGCAGCTTCGCGGTCGAGCCGAGGTTGATGCGGCCGCCGCGGTTCACGTCGAACGGCTGGTTCACGCTGTCGGTCTGCACGCGCAGCATGTTCGCGCCGTTGCGATGCTCGTACAGCGTGAAGCTGTACGTGAGGTGCGACGGGTCGTCCTTCGGCGCGAGCATCTCGAAGCCGTACAGGCCGGCGGCCTGCGCGCCGTCGCGGGTCGACGCCTTCGCGAGCCGTTCGGCGACCGCCTGCTGCACGCCGTTGTCGAGCGTGCTGGTGGCTTCCAGGTCGAGCTGGTCGAGCTGGTACAGGTCGCTGATCCCGAGTGCCGACAGCAGCGACGCGCGCGCGGACGACACGGCCTTGCGCGACACGAACGACTGCACGTGCGCGGCGGTCGGCGGCGCGCTGCGTTCGATCTGCGCGGCAAGCGCCGCATCGCGCAGCGCGGGCGAGATCACGCCGCCGTTCGACAGGAGCCGCAGATAGCTGTCGGTCAGCTTCTGCAGCGCCGGATAGCCGCGATTCAGGAAGTACGACGGCGCGCGCTGCGCGATGATCAGCGACAGCACTTCGCGGAACGTCTTGCCCTGTTCGTCGACGTTGTCGCCGGTCGTCGGCGCGGACAGGATGCGGTTCACGTCGTTGAAGTCGCGGCCGTACCACGCGGCGAGACCGTCGCCGATGCCGGTGATTTCTCCCACGTGCGGCCGCGCGGCGAGCGGTACCGAGTTCAGGTAGCGCACGACGATCGCGCGGCGCGCGAGCATCGTCTGCGGGCCGTTCATGTATGCGAGGATCGACGCGGACGCGATCTGCCGCAGCTTCTCCGGCGGCGTCGCGGTGCGGCCGTCCGGCGAATGGCGGAACTTCTCGATTTGCGTCGCGAGCGTGCTGCCGCCCGGGCGTGCCTGATGACGGTTGACGACGTGCAGCGCCTGGTCGGCGAGCGCGCGGCCGAAGCGGCCCCAGTCGATCGCCGGGTTGCGGTTCGGCTGGTTCGCGTCGAGCAGGTAGCGATCCTCGATGAACAGCAGCGAATCGGCGACGACGCGCGGCACCGTGTCGAAGTCGGCGTACACGCGTTGCGGGAACACGGTCGCGAACAGCGGCGAGCCGGTCGAGTCGAACAGCATCAGCCCGGCCTGGTCTTTCTCTTCGTAAGGCAGGAACAGGCCGCGATCGGCGAGCGACAGCATCCGTTCCGAATCGCGCGCCTGCTTGCCGATGACGAAGCCGCGCGCGAGCAGATGTTGCTGGAACGCGGGAAGCAGCGAATAGCCGAGGCGCTGGTCGTACGGCCCGTTGACGGGGAAGCGGATGTGATCGCTCGCGCCCGCCTCGACGGTATAGCCGATGTCGCGGGTGAGCTCGGACAGGTAGCGCGCCTGCAGGCGCGACGTCTCGAACTCGGTCATCACGAGCCGGGCGATGATCGCCACCGCGATCACCAGTGCGGCGAGCAAGGACCACTTGATCCACGTCCAGACCGATGCACTCCCGGTCACGCGCGGCAGGATGCGATTCAGCGGCCGATTCATAGCGGCGTCTCCCTGAAGGCGCAGGCTCCGGCCGCACCCCATTAAGGATTAGTGTAGTCCTCCGCAGCGGGCTGCCAAGGGTGGTTCACTACCGAGATGCGTCGGCGCAACGCGCATGCCTGTGACATGCGGGAACCGGCCGGTGGTCGGGTGGCGCGTGTCGCCGTGACGTAACGTTTGCGCGTTCCGCTCGCGTGCCCGCGTGTGTCAACGGCGACGAGGGGGGCCGTGCCGATCGCGCCGATCGTTTTACGCACCGGCCTTGTGCATTGCGAAATCGCGACAAATCGGGTCCGATCGTATTGCCGAAGTCATGGCGCGATGCGCGACGAAGCTACGAATTTCCGAGATAGCCGGATGCACGGGCCGCAGGTACGATCGCCGGATATGCGGCGCATGTCCGTTTTCGCCGGGGGTGCCATGTCGATTCATCCCGTCGCGCTCGTTTGCACGGCGATCCTGGGGTTGATGCTGTTCGGGCTCGGCCTGGTCGTGTCCGTCACGCGCTTCCGGCGTACCACCAATTCCGGGTGTGCGTCCGATCCGACCGACGGATTGCACAAGATCGTGCGCGCGCATGGCAACACGGCCGAATACGCACCGTTTCTCGCGGTGCTGTTTCTCTATTTCGGCGCACACGACCCATCGCGCGCGATCGTCTCGTTGATCGTCGCGGCAACCGTGTGCCGCTGCCTGCTCGTGATCGGATTGCTCGCATGGCCGACCATGGCGAGGCCGAATCCCCTGCGTTTCATCGGCGCGCTCGGCACGTATCTGTGCGGCGCCGCGCTATGCGTCGCGCTGTTCGTCTGAGCAGGTCGCTGTCGCCATGGCAGCTTCGCGGGATCGTGCCGCCGCACGGCCTCGACGAAGCAGTGGATCAGCTGGTCGCACGCCCGAATCGCGCACCTGCTTGCCGATGACGAAGCCGCGCGCGAGCAGCTGCTGCTGGAATGCGGGAAGCATCGAATAACCGAGGCGCTGGTCGTACGGCGACGCCGGCGTTGGTAAAAATGGCGCGTGATTACAGCCTTTCATTCACCTGACGAAATGATCGATCAGGTGATCGATGAAAAGCCGCGCGTTGCGAGGAAAATGGCGCCGGCTCGGGTATACGACGTTCATCTCGAGTTCCTCGAGCCGATAGTCGGCGAGCAGTTCGCGCAGCCGGCCGGCGGCGAGATCCGGTGCGGCGAGGAAGTCCGGCAGCACCGCGATGCCCATGCCGGCGAGCGCCCAGTTGCGGATCAGCCCGATGTTGTTGGGCTCGTGGTGCATCGACGCGATCGTTTCCTCGACGCGGTCGATTTCCTCGATTACGTGCCGGATCTGGGCGAGGTACAGATGACCGGCGTCGCTATCGCCACAGAAGCTTCGCGGGATCGTGCCGCCGCACGGCCTCGACGAAGCAGTGGATCAGGTAGTCGCACGCGACCGTGTTGAGCGCGTCGCGGCGCGTCAGCACGCCGGCCGACACGGTCGGAATCGTCTCCTTCACGTCGATCGTGACCATCCGCTCCCGGATCCAGTCGACTTCCATGAAATGCTTCGGCACGCACGACACGGTGTCGGTGTGCACCGACAGCGAGAACGCCGCGCTGAACGAGGTGCATTCGACGATCGGCTGCGGCGCCCGGTAGCCGTGCGCGACGAACACGTTCTGCAGCAGCCGGCCGATGCTTTCCGGCGACGTGTTCAGCACCCACTGCGCATCCTGCAGCTGCGCGAGCGACGTGCAGTGGCGCAGCGGATTGCTCGCGCGCGTCATCAGGATCAGCTCCGATTCGAGCAGCGGCCGGAACGTGAATTCGGGTGACAGCCGCGTCGCATCGACGATCGCGATCACGAAGTCGAGCGAGCCGTCGCGCAGGCGCGGCAGCGCCGTGTCGAGAAAGCCTTCGCGCACGTCGAGGCGGATCGTCGGCATCCGCTGCCGAAACGCGTCGAGCGCGGCCGGCAGGAAACCGAGCGACATCAGCGGCGTCAGCGCGCACGCGAGCGCGCCTTCCTTGCCGCCTGAAAGCTGGATCACGTCGTCGCGCGCGTGCTGCATCTCCGCGAGGATCAGGCGCGCACGCGCATAGACGGCCTGCCCGAAGCGCGTGAGCTGCGCGCCGCGCGCGTTGCGCGTGACGAGCGGCACGCCGAGGTCCTGCTCGAGTTCGCGGATCGCCTTCGTGAGCGCGGGCTGCGACAGGTGGATCGCGCGCGCGGCGGCGCGCAGGCTGCCGTGTTCGGCGATGGCGGCAAGCGCCCGGAGCTGGTGGTGTTTCACGGCGTGGCAGGGCGCGGCGGCAGTGGCGACCTTCGCATCCTACACCGCGGCGGCGCGCGAAAAGCACGCGATAACCGGGCGTTATCACGATCGGAAAATGTCGCTCCGGGCTGCGTATTTTGAATGCCTAGACTGCATGCGCAGGCCGTCGAACGGGCCGCGCACCAGACCCGCATAACCAGTACGGAGACTCATCTTCATGAAGGCGCCCCGAGCGGACAGCATGTTCGGCGGGCATGTCGGCGACGTTGCCGCATCCCCGTCCAATCGCCAGCTGATCGTCGCGATCACGATCGGCAACGGCCTCGAATTCTTCGATCTCACCGTGTTCAGCTTTTTCGCGGTGCTGCTCGGCAAACTGTTCTTTCCGGCCGCGTCCGCGCAGCAGCAATTGCTGATGTCGGTCGCGACGTTCGGCGTCGGCTTCATCGCGCGGCCGGTCGGCGGCGTCGTGATCGGGCTCGTGGCCGACCGCTTCGGCCGCGTGCCGGCGATGAACCTCACGCTCGTCACGATGGCGCTCGGCACCGGGATGATCGGCATTCTGCCGACCTATGCGCAGATCGGCATCGCGGCGCCCGTGCTGGTCGTGCTCGCCAGGCTGCTGCAGGGCTTTTCGGCCGGCGGCGAGGTCGGCGTGTCGACGTCGCTGCTCGCCGAACGCGCGCCGCCCGGCGAGCGCGGCTACTACACGAGCTGGCAGTTCGCGAGCCAGGGCGCCGCGGCGCTGGCCGGCTCGTTCGTCGGCTTCCTGCTGTCGCATTTCCTCGCCCCCGCCGCGCTCGAATCGTGGGGCTGGCGCGTGCCGTTCCTCGCCGGCGTGCTGATCGCGCCGGTCGGCCTGTATCTGCGCGCGCGCTTCAATGCGATCGAGCAGCACGCGCCGGCCGCGGCCGCGCGGCGCTCGTCCGCGGTACTCGGCACCGTGCTGCGGCGCGACGGCGGCGCCGTGCTGACCGCGCTCGGCCTCGTGGTCGGCGGCACCGCGGCGCACTTCATCGTCCTCTATTACATGTCGACGTACGCGATCCGCGTGCTGCACCTGCCGATGGATACCGCGCTGTGGTGCGGAATCCTGTCCGGTGCGGTGATGTTCGTCGCCGCGCCGATCGGCGGACGGCTGTCGGACCGCACCGGCAGCAAGCGCGTCGCACTGTGGACGCGCGTGGCGCTGACCGTGCTGATCCTGCCGGGCTTCTGGCTGATCCGCGCGGTGCCGTCGATCGCGACGATGTACGCGGTCGTGATGCTGCTCGCCGCGCTGCACTCGATCAATGCCGGCGCGAACGGCGTGATCCTCGCGGAACTGTTTCCGAAGAGCACGCGGGCGACCGCGCTGTCGATCGCGTATGCGGGCGGCGTGTCGATCTTCGGCGGCTTCGCGCAGTTCATCGTCACCTGGCTGATCGGGGCAACCGGCAATCCGGCCGCGCCGGCGTGGTACGTGATCGTCTGCGGCGTGCTGTCGCTCGTCGCGCTCGCGTTTGCGTCCGATCGAAGCGCTCAGGATGACTGACCGATCTTCCTTTTCTTCCATTCGCCCCATGACCACCACCGTTTCGTTTTCGTCGTCGCCGGCCGACGTTGCCGCCGGCGACCTGTGCGACCTGCCCGCACGCACCATGCTCGATCTGCTGAAGGCGCGGCAGATCAGCGCGTGCGACCTGCTCGATGCGCATCTCGCGCGCATCGCGACGGTCAACCCGCGCGTGAACGCGCTCGTCACTGTCGTCGATCCCGATGCGCTGCGTGCCCGCGCACGCAAGATCGACGCACGCTGGGCGCGCGGCGAATGGTTGGGGCCGCTGCACGGGCTGCCGGTGTCGCAGAAGGACCTGACCGCGACGCGCGGCGTGCGCACGACCTTCGGCTCGCCGCTGTTCGCCGATCACGTGCCGCAGCACGACGCGCTGATCGTGCGCCGCTGCGCGAGTGCCGGCGCGCTGATGATCGGCAAGTCGAACACGCCGGAGTTAGGCGCCGGCTCGCATACGTTCAACGCGGTGTTCGGCGCGACCCGCAACCCGTGGGACCTGACGCGTTCCGCGGGCGGCAGCAGCGGCGGCGCTGCCGCGGCGCTCGCCTGCGGGATGAATCCGCTCGCGTGCGGCAGCGACATGGGCGGCTCGCTGCGCAACCCGGCCGCGTGGAACAGCGTGGTCGGGCTGCGGCCGTCGCCGGGCCGCGTGCCGCGCGCGCCGGACCTGAACGGCTGGGCGACGCTCGGCGTCGACGGGCCGATGGCGCGCGACGTCGCCGACACCGCGCTGCTGCTGTCCGCGATCGCCGGGCCGAGCGGCGAAACCGCGACTGAAATCGCGGAGCCGGGCGCGCGCTTCGCGCAGCCGCTCGAACGCGATTTCCGCGGCACGCGCATCGCGATGTCGCGCGGCTTGCCCGGCGTGCCGGTCGATCCGGAGATCCGGCGCGCCGTCGATGCGCAGGCGCGCGTGTTTGCGTCGCTCGGCTGCGAAGTCGAATTCGACGATCCCGATCTTTCGGAAGCCGAAGAAGTATTCCGCATCGAGCGTGCCTGGATGATCGGCACGCTGGTCGACGGCTTCGACGAACGGCAGCGTGCCGCGCTGAAGCCCGAACTCCTCGACGAATACCGGCTGCATCGGTCGCTCTCGGCCGCGGATCTCGGCCGCATGTTCGTGCGCAAGACACGGCTGTTCGACCGGATGCGTGCGTTCATGCAGCGCTATGCGTTCTACCTGCTGCCGACGACGCAGGTGATGCCGTTCGACGCCGCGCTGCGCGTGCCCGCCGATGTGCGCGGTATCGCGAACACGACCTACATCGACTGGATGCGCGTGTGCTGGCTGCTGTCGTCGACCGAGGCGCCGATCCTGTCCGTGCCGTGCGGTTTCTCCGCGACCGGCTTGCCGATCGGCATGCAGATCGTCGGCCGCTACCGCGACGACTGGGGCGTGCTCCAGTTCGGCCATGCGTACGAAGTCGCGGCCGGCAGTCGCCGGACGCTGCCGCCCGTCGTCGCCGACGCGCTGCGCTGACCACTTTTCCCGGCTGATAGCGGACCGTTCCGGTCCGTGCCGGCAGGCCGCGCGCCTGCGGGGGGCGCGCACGCCAGCGTTTGGCCATTCGACCCGCGCAATGGAGATCTCTCGATGAAACAACGGCTGTTGGCAGGCGCGGGCGTCGCGCTGATCGCGGGTGCGGCGCACGCACAGAGCAGCGTCACGCTGTACGGCATTATCGATGAAGGGCTGACTTACTCGAGCAACGTCGCGGTGACCGGCGCGAACGGCGTGGCAAGCGGCAAGCCCGCGCTGCGGATGCTCGGCGGCGTGCAGCAGGCGAGCCGCTGGGGGCTGCGTGGCAGCGAGGATCTCGGCGGCGGGCTGAAGGCCGTATTCACGCTCGAGAACGGGTTCGATCCGAGCACCGGCAAGCTCGGGCAGGGCGGGCTGATCTTCGGCAAGAAGGCGTTCGTCGGGCTGTCGGGACCGCTCGGCACCGTCACGCTCGGGCGGCAGTACGACACCAACGTCGACTTCCTCGGCCCGCTCGAGGCCGCTGCGCTGTTCGGCGGCTACATGGTCGCGCACCCCGGCGACCTCGACAACGTGAACAACGCGAACTCGACCAACAACGCGATCAAGTTCACCAGCAACGACTACGGCGGGTTGCGCGTCGCCGCGATGTACGGGGTCGGCGGCGTGGCGGGCGCGACGACGCGCAACCAGGTGTGGTCGGCCACGGCCGGCTACACGCGCGGGCCGCTCGCGGTGGCGGCCGGCTACCTGAATGCGCGCAACCCGAACGTGTCGTTCTTCGGCACGACCGGCAGCCCCGCGCCGACCGTGGGCGGCGTGCCGGGCAACAACATGCTGTCGCCGGTGTATTCGGGCTATGCGTCGGCGCGCACGTTGCAGGTCGTGGCGCTCGGCGGCACCTATGCGATCGGCGCGGTGACGCTCGGTGCGATGTACACGAACACGTCGTTTCGCCAGCTCGGCGATCTGTCGTCCGGCCCGAATCCGGGTGGCGTGTCCGGCAACGCGGTGTTCAACGACGCCGAGGCGAGCGTGCGCTATCAGTTCACGCCTTACCTGTTCGGCGGCGTGGCGTACGACTACACGCGCGGCGGCGGCGTGGACGGCCGCGACGGCGCGACGTATCACCAGGTTGCCGCGGGGCTCGACTATTTCCTGTCGAAGCGCACCGACGTCTACGTGAGCGCCGTGTTCCAGCGTGCGTCGGGCACCGACTCGACCGGGCATGCGGCGGTCGCGGCGATCAACGGCCCCGGCGCCTCCGCGAACGACCGGCAGTTCCAGGCGCGGATCGGCATGCGCCACAAGTTCTGATCAGGGAGACGGCGAGCGGCTGCGCGGTGATATCCTCGCGAAACGCCCGCGACCGACGGGCGGATACCGACTGCCCGCACGCGGCCCGACGCCGCGCTGCGCGGCGTTTCCGAGGGAGAGCCGAACCATGAGCCGCAAATTCATTCTGAAGGGCGACACGACCGATCACGGCGGCGTCGTGCTCGACGGGATCGCCAATTCGTCGTTCGACGGCCGCGAGCTTGCCTATCTCGGCGCGCCGGTGTTCTGCGCCGCGTGCAAGACCCAGGGGGTGATCGTCTCCGATGGCGGGGAGCGGACGATGACCGTGATGGGCAAGGTCGTCGCGCTCGAACACGACCTGTGCCAGTGCCTGTGCGCGCCGCAGCCGAAGCTGATCCCGTCGCAGGGGACGGGCACCATCTCGGGCTGATGCCCGTCGACTCCGTGCGACGCGCGCGGCGCGCCGCCCGTCGTCAGACGCTGCCTGCGGTCTCGATCACCAGAATGCGCGCTTCTCCGAGCGGATGCGCGACGTGTTCGGTGCCGACCGTCGCATGAAAGACGTCTCCCGTTTCGAGCACCGTCGCGTGCTCGATGCCTGCTTCGCGGTAACGCATCTCGACGCGGCCGTCGAGCACCGCAAAGACTTCCTCGCCGTCGTTCACGTGCCACCGGTACGGCTGATCGGTCCAGTGCAGGCGGACCGTGATGCCGTTCAGGTTCGCGATGTCCAGCGCGCCCCATGCGCGCTGTGCGGTGAACGCGGTGCTGCGGATGATGTTCATCGGTAGGTCCGGTCCGTGAATGTGAAGGCTGCGGAGCGCGGGCAGGCTGCACGTCCGCGCGCCGGTTTCCGTGTACCGGGGATCAGCGCGACATCGCGCGCAAGGCCGCGTCGATCGTCTGCTTCCGCTTCTCGAGCCCCGCAGCCGAACGCTCGGTCACGCGCTTCAGGACCGATGCCGGCGCGGTATCCGGCGAGCCTGCATCGAACGGCGGCGCGGGCGCATATTCGAGCGCGAGCTGGATCGCCTGCGCCTCTTCGTCGCCGACCAGTTCGGCGGTGATCGTCAACGCGAAGTCGATGCCGGCCGTCACGCCGCCGCCGGTGATCAGGTTGCCGTCGCGCACCACGCGTTCGCGCACGGGCACCGCACCGAGCGGCGCGAGCAGCGCATGAAACGCCCAGTGCGTCGTCGCGCGGCGGCCGCGCAGCAGGCCGGCCACGCCGAGCAGCAGCGCGCCCGTGCAGACCGACGTCACGTAGCGCGCGGCGGCCGCGCGCTGCTGCACGAACGCGATCGTTTCGGCATCGAGCAGCAGCTCGTTGATCCCGATTCCGCCGGGCACGCACATGACGTCGAGCGGCGGGCAGTCGTCGAACGTGCAGGTCGGCGCGAGCGCGAGGCCGCTGCTCGACGCGACGGTGTCGCGCGATTTCCAGACCAGATGAACCGCCGCGTCGGGCAGCGATGCGAGCACGTCGTGCGGGCCGGTGAGATCGAGTTGCTGGACACCCGGAAACACGAGAAAGCCGATATGCAGGGTCATGCGAACACTCCGAAGGGAAGGGGCGGCGCCGCGGCCGGCGCACGATGGACAGATCGATTCTAGGCGCGTAGTGTTTGGCGAAATTGCCAGATCGCCCACGTTTTCAGCCAATCGCCATGCCAGCCGCTCCGCGCTCGATCCTGATCCTCGCGTTCCCCCGTGCGCAGTTGCTCGACGTGACCGGGCCGCTACAGGTGTTCGCCTCCGTCAACGAACTCGCGCAGGGGTGCGGCCGGCCCGCGCCGTATGCGCCGCGCGTCGTGGCCGCCGAGGCGGGGCCGGTCGAGACGTCGTCGGGGCTCGTCGTGATGGCCGATTCGCTGCGCTCGGCCGGGCGGCCCGACACGGTGATCGTGGCCGGCGGCAAGGGCGTGCAGGCCGCGTCGCGCGATGCGCGCACGGTGCGCTGGGTCCGGCAGCAGGCGCAGCGCGCACGACGTGTCGCGTCGGTCTGCACCGGTGCGTTCCTGCTCGCCGAGGCCGGCCTGCTCGACGGGCGGCGCGCGGTCACGCACTGGGCGCGCTGCGACGAATTCGCCGCGCGCTATCCGAACGTGCGCGTCGAGCCCGATCCGATCTTCATCCGCGAAGGCGCGCTGTGGACGTCGGCCGGCGTGACGGCCGGCATCGATCTCGCGCTCGCGCTGGTCGAGGAGGATCTCGGGCGGGCGATCGCGCTCGATGTCGCGCGCGAACTCGTCGTGTTCCTGAAGCGGCCGGGCGGGCAGGCGCAGTTCAGCGCGATGCTGTCGATGCAGCGCACCGACGACCGTTTCGGCGAACTGCATGCGTGGATCGCCGAGCACCTGACGGCCGACCTGTCGGTGCCGGCGCTCGCCGAGCGCGTCAGCATGAGCGAACGCAGCTTCGTGCGGCACTACCGCGCGGGGACCGGCCGCACGCCCGCGCGCGCGGTCGAACAGATTCGCGTCGAGGCCGCGCAGCGCTTGCTCGGCGAAACCGCGTGGCCCGTCAAACGGATCGCCACGCGGTGCGGCTTCGGTTCGGAAGAGACGCTGCGGCGCAGTTTCGTGCGCGTGCTCGGCGTGTCGCCGCAGGGCTATCGCGAGCGGTTCGTGCGATAACGTGCCGGTGCGCGGCGAGCATGCCGCGCGTGGCAACCGGGGACGGAGCCGTCGACGTTCGGAACTGCGCGAATCGCGATCACTTTCGAGTCCGAAACGCTGCGACTATTCGGGCGAGGAGAACAATGGGCGGGGGCTTGTGCCGCGCGCGTTGCGCGCTCTATTCTGTTCCGTTGGCGATTCGAAGGGGGCGCAGCATGGACCGCATCCAGGCAATGGAAGTTTTCACCCGCGTGGTCGACGCGAACAGCTTCACGCGCGCGGCCGACACGCTCGCGATGCCGCGCGCGTCGGTCACGACCATCATCCAGAATCTCGAGGCGCTGCTCGGCGTGCGCCTGATGCACCGGACGACGCGCCGGCTGTCGCTGACGCCGGAGGGCGCCGCGTATTACGAGCACTGCGTGAAGATCATCTCGGAGATCGCGGAAGCCGACGCGAGTTTCCAGACCGGCAACCGCAAGCCGAGCGGCGTGCTGCGCGTCCACATGCCGAGTTCGCTCGGGCGGCGCGTCGTGCTGCCGGCGCTGTCGATCTTCCGGCAGCGCTATCCGGACATCACGCTCGACCTCGGCCTGGCGGACCGCTACGTGGATCCGGTCGAGGAGGGTATCGACTGCATGATCCGGGTCGGGCCGCTAGAAGATTCGTCGATGGTCGCGCGGCGGATCGGCATGCTCAAGCGCGTGACCTGCGCGTCGCCCGACTATCTCGCGCGTCACGGCGAGCCGCAGGAGATCGCCGACCTGGCAGACCATCATGCGGTGAATTTCCGCGCGAGCCACGGCGCGCGGGCGATTCCGTGGGTGTTCATGATCGAGGGCAAGCCGGTCGAGGTGCGGATGAACGGCAGTGTCACCGTGAACGATTCGGATGCGTACGTGACGTGCGGGGTCGAAGGGTTCGGGATGATCCAGCCGACGCTGTTCATGGTGCTGCCGAACCTGCGCGACGGCACGCTGGTCGAGGTGCTGCCCGATTGCAATCCGAAGCCCAAGCCGATCTCGATCGTGTATCCGCACAACCGGCATCTGTCGCAGAAGGTTCGCGTGTTCGCGGACTGGATCGCGGAGCTGTTCGAGTCGACGCCGGCGCTGGAGGGCGGGGAGAACTGGCGGGGGAAGGTGCGGGCGGAGGTGCCCGACGCCCAGCGCGGGGCGGTGGTCGCTTAGGGCGGCGGTACGCTGCCGGGCGTTGACGATGAAGATGAGTGAGGTCGTGAACGCCTCGTCTCGTCTTCATCGGTCGTCAGGCTGGTGAGCCGTGCCGCGCAATGGTGCGTCTACCAGCGGATCGCGTACGGATTGTCGCCGAGCGCCCAGTGTCCGTTGTCGTCCCGTTCGATGAGAATCCCCTTGTGCGCCCAGCCATCCTTTTCGGGGTAGAACGACAGGGAGTCCATGAGGTCCGGGTCTGCCAGCCACGGCGTGGCATGCTGATCCGGTTTCCACAGGAAGTTGACCCACGAAACCAGGTGCGGATTGTCGTCGAACGGATTCTTCATCGGCTCGATGAATTTCTCGACGCCGCCGTAGGTCACGTGCGCGCAGAACAAATTGATCATGTACAGGACACTCCCGCCGGGAGCGGACGCGTCCTTGCTCTCGAATTCCCTGTACCGATAGAACGCCTTGCCGGCCGGCGTGAGCTCGATATGGCTCAGCGGGACATTCGTGTCATGCGGCTCGTAGTCCGGATTTCTGATCGTCGGCTTGCCCCGGCCCGCGTTGAATTTCACGGTAATCAGGCCACGGTTGATCAACGCCTGCACGTCCTTTCTCACCACACCGTCGACTCTCAGCAATTCCTTCGCGTTCACGTCCGCGGGTAGTTCGGCGCCGGCCAGGCCGACGCAGGCGTCCGTTGGCGCGGTGTTCTTGTCCGCGAGCGCGACTTTCAGGATGTCGTCGATCGTGCGCTTGTCCAGATCGTCTCGCGTCGTCATGAAGCGCGCGCCGAAAAATGCGGCGACCGCGATCGCGACGCCCGCCACCAGCCACGGTTTTCGCGTACGTCGAACGGACTGGTCGTGCTTCGATTCGTTGTGTTCAGTCATGGGATTGTTGTTATCTGTGTTGCCGACCGGATCCGATTGCCTCGGTTCGAATCAAATCGGGATGGCCGCGAGCCCGTCGGTGCTCGGCGTTCGAACCGCACTGTAACGCACGTAGTCGACGACGATGATTCGCGAGGCCGAACGGATGGGCCCGGCGTGATGAATGGCGCTGGATTTCGGTTGGCAGGAGGAGGACGGAGGTCGCTCGTGCCTATGCGCGACTCGGGCGAACCGGATGCTGGATGTCGCGTGCGTGGCGCCGCGTGGTCGGCTGGAGGGCGATGGATGCCGCGCGCGGATCGCGGAGCAATGAAAAAAGCCGCTGATCCTTGCGGAACAGCGGCTTTTCGCATTTGGTGGCGAATCAGGGACTCGAACCCCGGACCTGCGGATTATGATTCCGTCGCTCTAACCGACTGAGCTAATTCGCCGAAGACTTGAATTATGCTGATGTGCCGCCGGGCTGTCAACACCTTTTTTCATCTTCCCTGAAAAAAGTTGCCGGCGGCCCGTTCGGGCAGTGTAGCGGGCGCGGTGGCCGCCCGCTACCCGACCTCAATCCTGCGCGTAGATATTGGAGTCCTTCGTCTCCTTGACGAACAGCACACCGATCACGAACGTGGCCAGCGCGATCACGATCGGATACCAGAGCCCCGAGTAGATGTTGCCCTTCGCCGCGACGATCGCGAATGCGGTCGCCGGCAGGAAGCCGCCGAACCAGCCGTTGCCGATGTGATACGGCAGCGACATCGACGTATAGCGGATCCGCGTCGGGAACATCTCGACCAGCATCGCCGCGATCGGGCCGTAGACCATCGTCACGTAGATCACGAGGATCGTCAGGATCACGATCGTCATCGGCCAGTTGAGCTGCGCCGGGTCGGCCTTGGCCGGGTAGCCGGCCGCCTTCAGCGTCGACGCGAGCGTCTTGTCGAACGCCGCGCCTTGCGCCTTCGCGTCGGCCGCCTTGCCGTCATACGCGGGGATCACCGTATCGCCGACCTTGATCTGCGCGGTCGTGCCAGCCGGTGCCGCGACGTTCTCGTAGTTCAGGCCGGCCTTCGCGAGCGCGCTCTTCGCGATGTCGCACGAGTTCGTGAACTTCGACGTGCCCACCGGGTTGAACTGGAACGAGCAGGCGGCCGGATCGGCGAGGACCGTGATCGGCGCCTTCTGCGTCGCGAGTTCGAGTTGCGGGTTCGCGTAGTGCGTAAGCGCCTTGAACAGCGGGAAGTAGGTGAGCGCCGCGATCAGGCAGCCCGCGAGGATGATCGGCTTGCGGCCGATCTTGTCCGACAGCGAGCCGAAGAACAGGAAGAACGGCGTGCCGATCAGGAGGGCGATCGCGATCAGGATGTTCGCGCTGGCGCCGTCGACCTTCAGCGTCTGCGTGAGGAAGAACAGCGCGTAGAACTGGCCCGTGTACCACACGACGGCCTGGCCGGCGGTCAGGCCGACGAGCGCGAGGATCACGAGCTTCAGGTTCTTCCACTGGCCGAACGCTTCGGTCAGCGGCGCCTTCGACGTCTTGCCTTCCGCCTTGATGCGCAGGAACACCGGCGATTCGTTCAGCTGCAGCCGGATCCACACCGACACCGCGAGCAGCGCGATCGATGCGACGAACGGCACGCGCCAGCCCCAGCTGCCGAACGCTTCCTCGCCGATGAAGGTGCGCACGCCGAGGATCACGAGCAGCGACAGGAACAGGCCGAGCGTCGCGGTCGTCTGGATCCACGCGGTGTAGAAGCCGCGGCGGTTCGCCGGCGCATGCTCGGCGACGTAGGTCGCCGCGCCGCCGTACTCGCCGCCGAGCGCGAGGCCCTGCAGCAGCCGCATCGCGATGAAGATCACGGGCGCCGCGATGCCGATCGATGCGTAGCCGGGCAGGAAGCCGACCACGAAGGTCGAGATGCCCATGATCACGATCGTCACGAGGAACGTGTGCTTGCGGCCGACGAGGTCGCCGAGCCGGCCGAACACGATCGCGCCGAACGGACGCACGGCGAACCCGGCCGCGAAGCCGAGCAGCGTGAAGATGAATGCCGCGGTCGGATTGACTCCGGAGAAGAAGCTCTTGCTGATGTAGGCCGCGAGTGAGCCGGCCAGGTAAAAGTCGTACCACTCGAACACGGTGCCGAGCGACGACGCGAAGATCACCTTCTTCTCTTCGCCCGTCATCGGCGAGTGCGAAATTTGCCCGCCTAACGTTGCCATGAATCGTCTCCAAGTCCCTTGATATAGATGTGTGGCCGCCTTGGGTGGGCGGGCCTGTCGACGATTATTGGCACGGAAACTTACGGCGCACTGACTCGCGGGCGCAAAACGACTGCACGTTAACCCGCGCCGAATCGGCCGTTTCGTGCCCCGATCGTGTCGCGGCAGGGCGGTAAAACGCCGGTTTCGATGCGATCGCAGCGCGTATGCGGCGGTATGCGGTTCGGATCCGCCCGTATCAGGATCGATCCGCGGCGGTGTCCGACAACGGCAGGCTGACGCGCACGAGCGTGCCAGCGAGGCGCGGTGCGCTCTGATAGACGTGATCGTCGAGCGTCAGCGTGCCGCCGTGCTGCGCGGCGATCTCGCGCACGATCGCGAGCCCGAGGCCGCTGCCGTCGCCTTCGCGGCCGAGGATCCGGTAGAAGCGCTCGACCACGCGCTCGCGTTCGCCGGCCGGGATGCCGGGGCCCGTATCCTCCACTTCGAGATGCACGCGCCGCGCCGCAGGCTCGGCCCGCACGCGCACCGTGATGCGGCCGCCTTCGGGCGTGTAGCGGATCGCGTTGTCGACCAGGTTGCCGAGCATCTCGCGCAGCATCACGGGATTGCCGTCGACGTCGAGCGGCGTGTCGTCCTCCGGGCCTTCGTAGCCGAGGTCCATGCGCTTCGCGAGCGCGGCCTGCACCCAGTCGCGCACCGTGCGGCGCGCGAGCGCCCCGATCTCGACCGGCTCGAAGGTCAGCCCGCTCGCGCGGTTCTCGGCGCGCGCGAGCGCGAGCAACTGCGTGACGAGCCGGGCGGCCTGCTCGGAGCTCGTCGCGATCTGCTCGAGCGAACGTTGGACGTCGGGCGGCACGGGATGGCGCAACGCGAACTCGGCCTGCGTGCGCAGCCCCGCGAGCGGCGTCTTCATCTGGTGCGCGGCGTCGGCGATGAAGCGCTTCTGCAGCGCCATGTTCTGTTCGAGGCGCGCGAGCAGGTCGTTGAACGACGTGACGAGCGGCTCGATCTCGGGCGGCGCGCGCTGCGCCTCGACGGGCGACAGGTCGTCGGGCCGCCGCGCGCGGATGTGCGCCTGCAGCGCGTTGAGCGGCGCGAGCCCGCGCGACAGCCCGAACCACACGAGCAGGATCGCGAGCGGCAGGATCACGAATTGCGGCAGGATCACGCCCTTGATGATGTCGTTCGCGAGCGCGTTGCGCTTGTCGAGCGTCTCGCCGACCTGCACGAGCACGGGCTGCGTGCTGCTCGACTCCGGCAGCGCGACGGTCGTATACGCGACGCGCACGTCGTTGCCGCGCAGCAGGTCGTCGCGGAACACGACGACGCCCGGCGGCGGGCGGTCCTCGTCGCGCGGCAGCGGCATGTCGGCCTCGCCCGCGACCAGCTCGCCGCGCGTGCCGAGCACCTGGAAGTAAACGCTGTCGACGTTGTCCGCGCGCAGGAAGTCGCGCGTCTGCTGCGGCAGCGTCAGCTCGGCGACGCCGTTGACCGGATGGATCTGCCGCGCGAGCACGTACGCGTTGGTCTCGAGCGCGCGGTCGAACGGGCCGTTCGCGATCGTTTTCGCGACGAGATAGGTAACGGCGATGCTCATCGGCCACAGCAGCAGGAGCGGCGCGAGCATCCAGTCGAGGATTTCGCCGAACAGCGAGCGCGGGCGTGCGGCCTCGGGCGTATCGGTTTCGTCGGGCGGCGCGAACGGGTTCTCGTAGCGTGCGTCGCGCACGGCGTCGGCGGCGGACGATGGCTCGCCGGTCGGATGGCGGGAATGGGCCGGCGTGGCCATCGCGGCGACGGCCGGGTTCAGCGCAGCGGCGTGCCGGCCGCCGCGGGCTGGGGCGCGGCCGGGTCGGCTGGCGCCGCGGGCGCGACTTTCTCGAGGCAGTAGCCGAGGCCGCGCACGGTGGAAATCCGCACGCCGCTCGGCTCGATCTTCTTGCGCAGCCGGTGCACGTACACTTCGATCGCGTTGTTGCTGACTTCCTCGCCCCATTCGCACAGATGGTCGACGAGCTGCTCCTTCGACACGAGCCGGCCGATGCGCTGCAGCAGCACCTCGAGCAGCCCGAGCTCGCGCGCGGACAGATCGAGCACGCGTTCGTTCGCATACGCGATGCGGCCGACCTGGTCGAACGCGAGCGAGCCGTGGCGCACGACGGTCGGGCCGCCGCCCGCGCCGCGCCGGGTCAGCGCGCGCACGCGCGCCTCGAGCTCGTTGAGCGCGAACGGCTTGGCCATGTAGTCGTCCGCGCCGAGGTCGAGCCCCTTCACGCGCTCGTCGACGCTGTCGGCGGCGGTCAGGATCAGCACGGGGAGGTTGGAATTGCGCGCGCGCAGGCGCTTCAGCACGTCGAGCCCGGACATCTTGGGCAGCCCGAGATCGAGGATCAGCAGGTCGAAGGACTGCATCGACAGCGCGGTATCGGCCTCGATGCCGTTCTTCACGTGGTCGACCGCATAGCCCGATTGGCGGAGTGATCGGGTGAGGCCGTCCGCGAGTATGCTGTCGTCTTCGGCGATGAGAATTCGCATGTTGCTGACCGATGGCCGGCGGGGCGTGCGCGCCGGCGCGGCTGTCTCCGAAGTTATCCGTGTACAACGCAGCCTGCATTGCGGGCTTGCATAAAACACTGTTTTTTTATACAGTGTCTGCATTCGTGGGCAGCGCTTGAAAGCGGGCGCGCCTCTGACAGACGCTGCTCATCATAGCAAAGGACGATTCATGGAAGATAGCAAGAAGGGCTCCGGGATGACCGCCGAGAAGAGCAAGGCGCTGGCGGCCGCACTCGCGCAGATCGAGAAGCAGTTCGGCAAAGGGTCGATCATGCGGATGGGCGACGGCGAAGCGGCCGAAGACATCCAGGTCGTCTCCACGGGCTCGCTGGGTCTCGATATCGCGCTCGGCGTCGGCGGTCTGCCGCGCGGCCGGGTGGTCGAGATCTACGGTCCGGAATCGTCGGGTAAAACCACGCTCACGCTGCAGGTCATCGCCGAGCTGCAGAAGCTGGGCGGCACCGCAGCGTTCATCGACGCCGAGCACGCGCTCGACGTCCAATATGCAGCGAAGCTCGGCGTGAACGTGCCGGAGCTGCTGATCTCGCAGCCGGACACCGGCGAGCAGGCGCTCGAAATCACCGACGCGCTGGTGCGCTCGGGCTCGATCGACATGATCGTCATCGACTCGGTCGCGGCGCTCGTGCCGAAGGCGGAAATCGAAGGCGAGATGGGCGATTCGCTGCCGGGCCTGCAGGCTCGCCTGATGTCGCAGGCGCTGCGCAAGCTGACCGGCACGATCAAGCGCACGAACTGCCTCGTGATCTTCATCAACCAGATCCGGATGAAGATCGGCGTGATGTTCGGCAACCCGGAAACCACGACGGGCGGCAACGCGCTGAAGTTCTACTCGTCGGTGCGTCTGGATATCCGCCGGATCGGCTCGATCAAGAAGAACGACGAGGTGATCGGCAACGAAACCCGCGTTAAGGTCGTCAAGAACAAGGTGTCGCCGCCGTTCCGCGAAGCGATCTTCGACATCCTGTACGGCGAAGGCATTTCGCGCCAGGGCGAGATCATCGATCTCGGCGTGCAGGCGAAGATCGTCGACAAGGCCGGCGCCTGGTACAGCTACAACGGCGAGAAGATCGGCCAAGGCAAGGACAACGCGCGTGAATTCCTGCGCGAGAACCCGGAAATCGCCCGCGAGATCGAAAACCGCATTCGCGAGTCGCTCGGCGTTGCCGCGATGCCCGATGGCGTAGTCGACGAAGCCGAGGCGATGGACGAAGAAGAGTGATGGTCGGGCGCCGAGGTCACGCTGGCGAACCGGACCCGAGCGACGCGCCCGACACGGCGGGCCGCTCCGGCCGGCGAGCCGCATCCTCGGGTGCCGACCGGCGGGGCGCGGGCAGTCAGTCCGCGCACCGCACCGCGACGAGGGCATCCGACGATGCCCTCGTTTCGTTTGAGATCACCGCACCGGTCGATCCGTTCGACGACGACGAATCGTTCGACGCGCACGACCGGTCGCGCCGTCGCGTGTCCGGTGTCGGCTTCCCGGGCGAGCGCGCAGCCGATGCGGCGGCGTCGGTCAAGGAAGATGTGTATACGCGCAGCAGCCAGCATCCGAGTCGCACACGCCGTGCGGCCGGCGGTTCAGGCAGCGCTGCTTCCGGCGACGAGGCCGGCGCCACCGGGCGCAAGTCGTCGAAACCGCCACGTTCGCTGAAGGGCCGCGCACTCGGCTATCTGTCACGGCGCGAATACAGCCGCGCCGAACTCGCGCGCAAGCTCGCGCCGTACGTCGGCGAGGACGAATCGGTCGAGCCGGTGCTCGATGCGCTGGAACAGGAAGGCTGGCTGTCCGATGCACGCTTTGCCGAGAGCCTCGTGCATCGCCGCGCATCGCGCGTCGGCGTCGCACGCATCGTCAGCGAACTGAAGCGCCATGCGGTCGGCGACAACCTCGTCGAGGAAGTGAATGCGCAGTTGCGCGAGACCGAGTGGACCCGCGCGCAGGCCGTCTGGCGCAAGAAATTCGGTGCACTGCCGCAAACGCCCGCCGAGCGCGCGAAGCAGGCGCGCTTCCTTGCCGCGCGCGGCTTTTCGAGCGCGACCATCGTGAAGTTGCTGAAGGTCGGCGACGATTTCCCGATCGACGACTGACCGCTTCGGTCGCGCGCGCTGCGCGCGATTTTGCTGCAATGCAACCGTTTCCGGACAGGCGGGAATACCCGCCGTCGCGGCCGGATGCCTCAAATACCCAATATGCTAAAATCCACGGGTTTTCCTCTTCGGCCTCAACCTCCAGCATGCCGCTATCCGAGCCCGTGCCCCGTCAGTTGCGACATCGACGCGCAATCCGAGCGGAAGCCTACGAGCGCGACGACGGCTTGTGGGACATCGAAGCCTGCCTGACCGACCACAAGCCGCGCGATGTCGCGCTTGCGTCGGGCATCCGGCCCCAGGGCCTGCCGATCCACGAACTCTGGCTGCGCGTGACCATCGATCGTGACCTCAATGTCGTCGACGCCGAAGCGTCTTCGGAGTGGGTTCCCTATCCCGGTCACTGTCAATCCGCCCCTCCCGCCTATCGGGCCCTCATCGGGCTCAACCTCTTCCGCAATTTCCGCCGCAACGCGAACCGGCTGCTCGCCGGCGTCGCGGGCTGTTCCCATCTGACCGAACTGTGCGCCGTGCTGCCGACGGCAGCGATCCAGGCGTTCGCCGGTGACGTGTGGAACGTGCGCGAAGAGGGCGGCGAAGGGCCGGACCATGACGGCGAGCACGTCGAGCCGCCTTTCCAGCTCGGCCGCTGCCGGGCATTGCGGTTCGACGGCGAGGTCGTGCGGCAGTACTACCCGCGGTGGTACGGCCCGCTTCGGCCGGATCTGCCCGGTGAGGGCAGCACGAAGGAATGAACGGAAATCATTCGAAGAAGCGTCTTAAGCGACATTTCATCCAACTCTCAGACTGAAGGGAATCACGCATGAAGATTCACGAGTACCAGGGTAAGGAAATCCTGCGGAAATTCGGAGTCGCGGTACCGCGCGGCAAGCCGGCGTTCTCGGTTGACGAGGCCGTCAAGGTGGCAGAAGAGCTCGGCGGCCCGGTATGGGTCGTGAAGGCTCAGATTCACGCGGGTGGCCGTGGCAAGGGCGGCGGCGTGAAGGTGGCGAAGTCGATCGAGCAGGTCCGCGAATACGCGAACCAGATCCTCGGCATGCAGCTCGTCACGCACCAGACCGGTCCGGAAGGCCAGAAGGTCAACCGCCTGATGATCGAAGAAGGCGCCGACATCAAGCAGGAACTGTATGTCAGCCTCGTCGTCGACCGCATCTCGCAGAAGATCGTGCTGATGGGTTCGAGCGAAGGCGGCATGGACATCGAGGAAGTTGCCGAAAAGCACCCGGAACTGATCCACAAGGTCATCGTCGAGCCGTCGACGGGCCTGCTCGACGCGCAAGCCGACGACCTGGCCGCGAAGATCGGCGTGCCGGCCGCTTCGATTCCGCAAGCACGCGCGATCCTGCAAGGCCTGTACAAGGCATTCTGGGAAACCGACGCATCGCTGGCTGAAATCAACCCGCTGAACGTCTCCGGCGACGGCAAGGTCATCGCACTCGACGCGAAGTTCAACTTCGACTCGAACGCGCTGTTCCGTCACCCGGAAATCGTCGCGTACCGCGACCTGGACGAAGAAGATCCGGCTGAAATCGAAGCGTCGAAGTTCGACCTCGCGTACATCTCGCTCGACGGCAACATCGGCTGCCTCGTGAACGGCGCAGGCCTCGCGATGGCGACGATGGACACGATCAAGCTGTTCGGCGGCGAGCCGGCGAACTTCCTGGACGTCGGCGGTGGCGCGACGACCGAGAAGGTCACGGAAGCGTTCAAGCTGATGCTGAAGAACCCGGACCTGAAGGCGATCCTCGTGAACATCTTCGGCGGCATCATGCGCTGCGACGTGATCGCGGAAGGCGTGATCGCCGGTTCGAAGGCCGTGAACCTGAACGTGCCGCTCGTCGTGCGCATGAAGGGCACGAACGAAGACCTCGGCAAGAAGATGCTGGCCGATTCGGGCCTGCCGATCATCTCGGCTGACAGCATGGAAGAGGCTGCGCAGAAGGTTGTCGCGGCTGCCGCAGGCAAGTAAGCGCGCTCAATGAATAGGTATGGCGGCGCGGTTTGCACGCGACGCCAATCGAACAGAGGTCAAAATACATGTCGATTCTGATCAACAAGGACACGAAGGTCATCACGCAGGGCATTACCGGCAAGACCGGTCAATTCCACACGCGCGCCTGCCGTGAATACGCAAACGGCCGCGAAGCATTCGTCGCGGGCGTGAACCCGAAGAAGGCCGGCGAAGATTTCGAAGGCATTCCGATCTACGCGAGCGTCAAGGAAGCGAAGGCCGAAACCGGCGCGACCGTGTCGGTCATCTACGTTCCGCCGGCAGGTGCTGCTGCTGCGATCTGGGAAGCGGTCGAAGCCGACCTCGATCTCGCGATCTGCATCACGGAAGGCATTCCGGTTCGCGACATGATCGAAGTGAAGGACCGCATGCGTCGCGAAGGCCGCAAGACGCTGCTGCTCGGGCCGAACTGCCCGGGCACGATCACGCCGGACGAACTGAAGATCGGCATCATGCCGGGTCACATCCACCGCAAGGGCCGCATCGGCGTCGTGTCGCGTTCGGGCACGCTGACGTATGAAGCGGTTGCGCAGCTGACGGCACTGGGCCTCGGCCAGTCGTCGGCAGTCGGTATCGGCGGCGACCCGATCAACGGTCTGAAGCACATCGACGTGATGAAGATGTTCAACGACGATCCGGATACGGATGCGGTCGTGATGATCGGCGAAATTGGCGGTCCGGACGAAGCCAATGCCGCCGAGTGGATCAAGGACAACATGAAGAAGCCGGTCGTCGGCTTCATCGCTGGCGTCACGGCGCCTCCGGGCAAGCGCATGGGCCACGCCGGCGCGCTGATCTCGGGCGGTGCGGATACGGCCGAAGCGAAGCTGGAAATCATGGAAGCGTGCGGCATCACCGTCACGCGCAACCCGTCGGAAATGGGTCGCCTGCTGAAGAAGGCGCTGTAATTTCCGCGTGGTTCATCCTGCAAAAAACGCCGGCTTCGCCGGCGTTTTTTGTTATGCTCGCGCAATGAATTTGTAAGCCCCGGGGCTGCGCGATGCATGTTCCGGCATTGACCCGGGCCGCCTGTTCGACAGCCGTTGCCCCGCACCCGATCACCCGATACTGCTCATGCTTGAATTCCTGACGTCGCTCCACTGGGGCGCGGTGTTTCAGATCGTCATCATCGACATTCTCCTCGGCGGCGACAACGCGGTCGTGATCGCGCTCGCATGCCGCAACCTGCCCGCCAACCAGCGGCTGCGCGGCGTCGTGTGGGGCACGGCCGGCGCGATCCTGCTGCGGGTCGCGCTGATCGCATTCGCGGTCGTGCTGCTCGACGTGCCGTTCCTGAAGTTCGGCGGCGGCCTGCTGCTGCTGTGGATCGGCGTCAAGCTGATGGCGCCGGACGCCGATGCGCACGACAACGTGAAGCCGGCCGACCGGCTGTGGGACGCGGTGAAGACGATCGTGATCGCCGACGCCGTGATGAGCCTCGACAACGTGATCGCGATCGCCGGCGCGGCCGAGCAGGCCGATCCGTCGCACCGGCTGGCGCTGGTGATCTTCGGGCTCGTCGTCAGCGTGCCGATCATCGTGTGGGGCAGCACGCTGGTGCTGAAGCTGCTCGACCGCTTTCCGGTCGTCGTCGCGCTGGGCGCCGGGCTGCTGGGCTGGATCGCCGGCGGGCTGATGGTGCACGACCCGGTCGGCGACCGCTGGCCGGTACTCGATACGCAGGCCGCGATCTACGGCGCGAGCATCGCCGGCGCGCTGTTCGTCGTCACCGCGGGTTACGCGCTCCGGCGCCGCCGCGGCGTCCCGCGCGCGCATTGACGTTGGCCGTCCGGCCGACTGCCGGGGCCGCGGCCCGCTGGCTACGATCGAAACGCCTGCCTGATCCGGCAGGCGTTTTTCGTTTCCGGAGCCAGTCATGTTCGAAGCCTTTTCCGTTTCCCTGTTCCGTCGCATCGCCGCCGATCTGCGGCGCGCGCGCCGGTCGGCGCCGCGCTGGCGGCCGGCCGGCTTCACGCTGATTGAACTGATGATCGTGCTCGCGATCGTCGGCGTGATCGCGGCCTACGCGATTCCCGCGTACCAGGATTACCTCGCGCGCTCGCGCGTCGGCGAGGGGCTCGCGCTCGCGTCGTCCGCGCGGCTCGCGGTCGCCGACAATGCCGCGAGCGGCGCGGGCCTCGACGGCGGCTACAGCCCGCCGGCCGCCACCCGCAACGTCGAATCCGTCGTCATCGACGGCGACACGGGCCAGATCACGGTGGCGTTTACCGCCCGCGTCGCCGCGGCCGGCGCGAATACGCTCGTCCTCGTGCCGTCCGCGCCGGACAAGGCCGATACGCCGACCGCGCGCGTACCGCTGAAAAAGGGCACGATGCAGGCCGGGGCGATCGCATGGGAGTGCTTTGCCGCCGGCAAGGCTGCGTCGTCGCTCCCGGCGCCGGGAGCGGGCCCGCTACCGGCGGAGGCCGCGACGTTGCCCGCGAAATATGCGCCGGCGGAATGCCGCGCGTAGGGGCGGGGGCATGCCGGCCAGTGCGGGGCCGCGTGCACGGCACGGCGCCCGCCGTGCCGGCGGGTTGCGCCGGTCGCACCGGTCGCGCCGCGTCGGGTGACGGTGCGACGGGCCCGCACAGAGCGGGGAAAGTTTTGTATAGTGCGCCGGTTGCTGACATCCGGTTCGCTCATGCCTTCTACTTTTTCCCGTTCGTTGCCGCTCGTTGCGCTGGCTGTCGCCCTGATCGTGCCGTACTCGATCACGAATCACACGTATCCGATTCCAACCTTCTATTCAGAATTTGCCGCGCTGGTGCTGTATCTGCTGGTGGGGCTCTCCGTCGTCCTGCTCGCGCGCACGGGCCGCCCGGCCGAGCCGTTCGCCGCGCCGGCCGCGTTCGTCGCGCCGCTCGGGTTCGCGGCGGTGCTGATCGCGCAGGTCGCGCTGATGCCGCTGAAGGTGCCGTCGATGAACTGGCTGGCGGTCGGCTATCTGGCCGCCGCGCTGGTCGCGATGCAGGCCGGCTACACGCTCGCGCGCGAGGGGCTCGCCGAAGCCGTCGCGCGAATGATGTCCGGCGCGCTGCTCGTCGGCGGGGTGTTCGCGGTCGCGAGCCAGATCGTTCAGCTGTTCCATCTCGAGTCCGCGGTGTCGCCGTTCGTCGTCGTGTACAACATCGCGGTCGATCGCCGCCCGTACGGCAACATGGCGCAGGCGAACCACCTGGCGACCTACATCGCGTTCGCGCTCGCGGGCGCGCTGTATCTGGCGCAGACGCGCCGGCTCGCGGCATGGGCGTGGCTCGCGCTGTCGATCGCGCTGTCGGTCGGGCTCGCGCTGACGGTGTCGCGCGGCCCGTGGCTGCAGGTCGCGGTGCTGGTCGTCGCGGGTTTCTGGATGGCATGGCTCGAGTCGCGCCGCGCGCCGGGCAACCGCCGCGCATGGCTGATGCCGGTCGCGCTCGCGGTGATCTTCGTCGCGGTGAACGTCGCGGTGCGCTGGGCCAACGTGCACTTCCACCTGGGGCTCGCCGAGTCGGCGGCCGACAGGATGCGCGACGCGGGGCAGATCGCGCCGCGCCTCGCGCTGTGGAAGTACGGGCTTGCGATGTTCCGCGAGCATCCGTTGCTCGGCGTCGGCTGGGGCGAATTCCCGTCGCATCAGTTCGCGCTCGTGCGTACGCTCGGCGGTGTCGAGATCGCGAACAACTCGCACGACATCTTCATCGACCTGCTCGCGAAGTCAGGCCTCGTCGGCCTCGGCGTGCTCGTCGTCGCGCTCGTCACATGGTTCGTGCGCGCGGTGCGCGCGCCGCAGTCGAGCACGCGCGTGTTCGGCCTCGCGCTGATCGGCATCCTGCTGATGCATGCGCTCGTCGAATATCCGCAGCAATACATGTTCTTCCTGCTGCCGGCGATGTTCGTGATCGGCCTGCTCGACGTGAAGCCGCTGCGTATCCTGCCGGGCCGCGCGGCGTTCGGGTTGTTCGCGGTGCTGTCGGTCGGCGGCGTGCTGGCGGCAGTGCCCGTGCTGCGCGACTACCAGCGCGCGGAAGTGCTGTACTACGGCAGCGAACCGGCCGCGCAGTACCGCGACGCGCCGTCGCTGCTGTTCGGCGCGTGGGGCGATTACGGCGCGGCCACGCTGCTGACGATTTCGCCGGACAACCTGCCGCTCAAGCTCATCGCGCACGAGCGCGCGATCGCGCTGCTGCCCGGCGAGACGGTGCTGCGCCGCTATGCGGCGCTGCAGGCGCTGGCCGGCCGCGACGCCGACGCGTTCGATACGGTTGCGCGCCTGCATGTGTTCGCGAAGGAGTTGAAGGATTGGCCGCAGCAGCTTGGGTTGCTGTACAAGCTGTGCGACCAGCAGCCGGCGCTGAAGGCGTTCAAGGCGGCGGTGGTCGCGAAGTACGGAGAAGTCCCGGCCGACGCGGACGACGACGACTCGGACGACGATTCGGAGTGACGCCGCGCGGCGCCGGGCGGGGAATCCCGGCGTCGGTCGGATTGCGGTGGAGCAGGGGAGCGATGGCGGCCCGGGACGGTGCGGCGATTGCTTCCCGCGAAGAATGGATGCCGGCCGGATACGGCGCGATTCGCGTCAACCATTGTCAAATCGCCGCCACGCGCGAGGCGGCGCGTGCACAATGCGCGAAAGCGTTCGCGTGCATGGCCGCCCGGAGCGGGTTGCCGGCACGAACGCTGCCCCCGGATCTCCGGGAACCCGCGAAGCAGGATCGCGACCGGGCAACCATCGGTCGTGCGGCCGCAACGGGGCGCCGGTCCGATGGCCGCGGCGCGGGGCGATGCACGCGATGCGGCCGGACGATGTCGGCCGGCGCGGCAATCGTCCGCAACAGTACTCAAGAACGATATTCGACCATGGCTCTTCGCTCGACCATCCTGATCCTGCCTGCCGTCGCCGTGCTGCTTTCCGGCTGCGCGATGCTGTCGTCGTCGCAGGAAAGCAAGCTGACCTGCCGCATTCCGCGCGCCGTCTACCCGGATGGCGCGAAGCCGCTCACGCGTCCCGTCACCGTGCTCGTGCGCGCGCTGATGACGACCTCGGGCGAAGCCCAGAACGTCACCGTGACGACCAGCAGCCGCAATGCCGCGGCAGACCGCGCGGCCGTCGACGCGATGACGCATGCGACCTGCGCGCAGACCGGCGCCACCGCGAATCCGTTCCTGCTCACGCAACCGTTCGTGTTCGAGCCGCGTCGCGGCGAGTGATGGGCGGGCGACGCGGCCGGTCGTGCCGCGGGCACTGTCCGATTCTGCGGACGTGGCCCGCGGCAAGCGCGTCAGTTGGCAATCAGAATTGTCGCTTCCGCAGGGTGTAGGCGAACACCGAATAGAGCGTATTCGTTTCCGGGTCGAAGTAGCCGCCCTGCGAGGCCTTGTCGGTGGTTTGCTGCCAGGTCTTGCCGCCATCGGTGCTGCTGATGGTCACGTCGATGGGCGAGCCGCCGCCGTTTGCGGTGTTTGGATCGGTTGCGTGAACAAGCAGAACGCCGTTGCGCCCGACACTCAGCCCGTTGAGCGTCAAGCGGTCCTCGAACGTGTGCAACTGCCGGATGCGATCAGGATGCTCGCTGGTCCAGGTCGAAATGCCTCCTGTATCGCGGTTGTTGCCGGATGCATTGGCCGCGCGTGACAGCACATACAGCGGGTAGTCTCGATACGGTGCTGGCGGTGCTTCGAGGCCGACGACGTGGCCGGGTAGCTCGGCTTCATGGGCGAAGTCCGGCTGATCCCGGTCGAGCCTGCTGACGACGCTGGTCGGTTGCGGATAACCGGGCTCGTTGGCCAGATAGGCGACGCGCAATGTACCGTCCGGGCCGAGGGCGACTCCATCGAATGATCTGCGCGGCTTGCCTGGGATGATTGCGCCCGGAGGCGCCTTGATTTCCTGCCACGATTGGCCGCCGTCTGTCGTTCGCCAGACGCGCGGTCCCCAGCCGATCGCGTAACCACGCTGGGCATCGATGAACAGCAATCGGCTGATGTTGTGATCCGCAGGCCATTGGAGTTGGGACCAGTGCTGGCCGCCGTCGCTCGATTTCCAAAGCCTCGTAGTCTGGAGGACCGCGCCGTCGTCGGGGCGAGGTGCCTTGTAGTCCATCCAGCCGGTACTGACGTACAGGACCCGCCAGTCGGGCGAGTACCACCATGACGCGGTCTGGCCCGGTTGCTGGAAGTGGCGCACGACGCTGCCGCCCAGCGTGCCGCGCAGGAAACTGACGGTGGACCGGTTCAGCCGCTCGTTTGAATCGTCCATCCACGGTTCGGCGAACTCCGCGACGTCCGGGTTCTTCTGCTCGCTTTCCGGCTTGAACGTGAGTTCCGGTCTTGCAACCTTCAACGACATGAAGTCGTTGCGCTGTACGCGAAATGCGCCTGCGCCGTACGGCTTGTCGTTGCGCATGAATTCGGTCGATACCGTTTCCCACCCTGAAGTCATTTCCGTATATCCGTAAATAGCGATCGGCAGAACAAGAACGCATCCCGCGATCAAAAGCCATCGTTTGCTTTTTCGCATGTCACTTCACCAGCAGTCTTCCGAGTGCCTTGCCGACCGGATCATCGACGTCCCATTCCTCGGCCTTGTTCCTCAGAACGGGGATGGCCGAGTCGCGCGCCTGTCCCCACGTTCTTCCGTCGCCCCATTCCTGAATGTTCGGGCGCATTCCGATCCTGACGAGATCCATGATCGGCAGATCCGCCAAGCCGCCGTCGAGGTAGGCCATCGGGTGCGTCTTGAATGCGAATTCCTTGAACTTTTCGGTGTCCATTTCCAACTCGAACTGTGGCCACGTCATATCGACGCTACCGTTTCCTGGCGTCGGGCTGGCCATCTGGATCGTGTTGCCCACCATGTTTTGATTCAGGCCGTCTTCCATGTTGACCTGAAGCAGTTTTCGCGCTTTGTTCAACCACGCTTTTCCCTGGGGGCTGAGTCGAGGGTAAAGATTCTTGCCATAGTCGGAGCAATAGTAGTAGCCGTAGCTGATGTAGTAATCCGGCGGCTTATGTCCGCATCCGACGTGACGCATCATGAAGTTGCCGTGACGAGACCAGTCGGAATTCGTGCTGTCTATCTTGATCAGTTCCTCGCGCCGGTGCAGGAGTCGGTGCGCCACGTTCGAGTCGGTCCACGGATCCCACGACAGCGCGAAACCCTTGATGGTCGACCAGATGCTCGACATGCTGACCTTCTCGACCGTCTCCATATAGGCCCCGTGAAGTGGCCGATAGTAGAACGGACATGTGCCGACGATCCATTTCGGTGCCGGCGTCACATGCTTGTCGCAGATATTGATCGCCACCTTCGGCCGATCCTTGTACCCCGTCGGCGTCAGCATCCCCGCGCCGGTACCCAGCACGTTGTCCTTCTGTTGCACGTCAGCCATTCGATTTCCCCAAGAACTTGACGACGACGTCGTGCGGCACGTGGCTCTGCGTGAGCCCGGTCTCGCCTGCCGCGTTGGTGACGCCTTCCGAGATCAGCGTGCCGTTCGAGAACATCTGGTATCGCGTATTCGCGACCGGAATGTCGGTGCCGGCCCAGTGCGCGATGAACGCCTGGTCGTAGTTGCCGCTCGAGTTCGGCAGCGTCGGCATGGTTTGCGACAGGTGCGTGGGGCCGTTGAACAGGTGCTGCGCACCCTTGATGTCGATCTTGCCGGGCGCGTGCACCTCGATGTTGCCGTCCGCGATGCGGATGTAGGCGCCGCCGGAAGTCAGCAGGATTTCTTTCGCTGCCGCGCCTTCGATCGACTGCGTGGCCGCCACCAGTTTCAGCGCCTTCTGCGCGGTCAGTTCGATGTTGTCCGCCTGCGCCTGGATTTCCACCTTGCCCTTGCCGGCGAACAGCTTCATGCCTGCGTTTTGCGCGAACAGGCTGATCCGGTCGAGGACGCTCGCGATCAGCGACTTGCCGGCCGCGACGTGTGTGCTTTGTCCGCTGACGAGGTTGACGTGCCGGTCCGCGGCGAACTGCACGGACTGCTGCGTCGACAGCGCGATGCCGGCCGGGCTGCCGAACAGCATCACGGGCTCCTTGAACGCGTTGGCCGTGCCGGTGCCGCCGCCGGCGGTCCTGCCGCCCGCGGTGCTGCCGCTCACGCTGTTCTGCGTCGCGTCGCTGAACTGCTTCAGCGCCGTGTGGCCGGGGTCGAGCGACTCCCCCTGATGCTGCGCGCTGACCTCCGACATCGTTTCCATCAGGCCTTCCGCGCGGACGAGCTGCTGTTGCGTTTCCTTCACGTCGAGCGGCTGGCTTGCCGGCTGCTTCGGGTGCGTCGTGACGTACAGCCCGCGGTTCGCGCGCACCGCGCCGTATGCATCCGAGCGCAGGTCGAAGCCGCTGCCGAGATAGCCGCCGCGATCGTTGCCCGTGTGGTCGATCAGGTAGCCCAGGTGCAGGTGCGTGTTGGCCTGGCTGCTGTACAGGTGTACGCGGTTCTGCGACGTCGCGTCGTCGAGCACCAGCTGGTTGTAGCCGGCACCCGCATATTCCTTCGACCGGTAACCGGACAGGATGCCGTTGCTGTGCCATTGCGGGCTCGTCGCACCGTTGTAGACCTTGCCGACGATGATCGGACGATCGCAGTCGCCGCCGAGGAAGTCGACCAGCACTTCCTCGCCGCTGCGATGCGGATGAACGGCGCCATAGCCGTTTCCGGAATCCGATGCCGTGGCACGCAGCCAGCACGACGCCTTCTCGTCGCCGTCGTTCAGGCGATCCCAATGGAATCGGACCTTGACCCGGTTGAGCGCGTCGGTGTGGACTTCTTCGCCCTGCGGTGCGACGACGATCGCGGATTGCAGATGCATCGGCGGTTTCGCGTGCTCGAATGGGCTGCGGAACGGCACCGTCGTGCGCTGCGCCTCGATGCTGACCTGGAAAATACCCTCGCTGCCGTCCGGATGCCGGACGTACGACAGGTCCGCACCGCCGGCCCGCACGAGCTCGCCGATGTCGGCCTGCAGGCTGTGCGGGAACCCGGCCTGTCGGTCGGCGACGGGCAGGTTGTTGGCGATCAGCCAGGCCGTCTCGATCACCGCGAAGCGGCGCTGGCCCGCGTCGTCCTTGTCGTGTTCGGGGTGATCGGCGAGCTCGAACGTGCGTCCCGCATCCATGCGCCGGACGCCGCCGATGCCGTGAAAACGCTTCGCAAGCGACTCCTGCTGCTCCATCCAGAGCTTCGACAGATGGTCGCCGCGAGACTGTTCGGGGTACGTGTAGGCACCGGTGTATTCGTAGACTTCGAGCTGCTGCGGCAGGTCGCCCTGGTTCGCGATCGTCGGCAAATGAGTCGCCTTCGGATTCGACGCGGTGGGCGGCTGCTTGTAGTCGAACGTGCGCGTCGTACGCTCGACGCTGCGCAGCGTGCGCGTGCCGGAGAACTGGACGAGCGTGTCGGCCTCGTCGCGTGCGCCGGCGTGATGAAAGCGCACGGTCGGCGGCGACAGCGCGGGCAGCGCGTCGATCCGGTCGACGACGACGAGCGTGTGCGACTTGCCGTCTTGCGCCTGCTCCCAGAAACCGTACAGGCCTTCCGATTCCAGCAGGCGGTGCACGAAGTTCCAGTCGTCCTCGTATTGCATGCAGAACGAGCGGGACGGCAGCGGCTGGTAGAGCCTGAATTCGAAGCAGCCCCTGGCTTGCGGGTGCTGGTTCAGGACGTCGGCGATGATCTCGTCGGCGGGTTTGTCCTGCCAGATGCGCTGGTCGCGGCGGAACTTCAGGAAGTGCAGGAACGACGCGAAGACGATCTGGTAGTGCGTGAGGCCGCTGTCCGACCCGAGCCGGCGGGCAGCGTGCACGTACCCGTGGTGCGGCGCGTACGACTTGTCGGCCTGCTGGATTCGCAGCGTGACGGGCTGCGCGATCAGCTTCTTGAGCTCGATGTCGTCGGACACCGACACGGCGTCGACGGTGAACTCGAAATGACGCCCGAGCCGGGAGCGTCCCTTGACGCGATGGGGCAGCAGGACGTCAGGGCCGAGCGGCGTCTCTAGCTGGACGAGTCGTTCGTCCTGGATCGGCCCGGCCAGCCGTGCGTTTCTCAATGCTTGCGAATTCATCACCCGTGCTCGCTTTTTTTGTGCTGGGTCGCACGCTCTCCCGTGCGGAATCCGCCAATTGTATGAGATAAACGTCAGCTATCTCGAATTTGCCTTTCAACGACATTTCAAATGCGGTCGGCGCGTCGGCCTGACGGGGCAGGGCGTGCACGTCACCCGGTCGGGCAATGGTCGGGCGTGGGTGGTTCAGGCCGGATCGACCAGGCCCGGGCCGCTCAGCCCGCGACATCCTCCGCCTTCCAGTCCCCCGACTTCCCGCCGCGCTTTTCCCGCACGCTCACCTCGGTGATCACCATCCCGCGATCCACCGCCTTGCACATGTCGTACACGGTGAGCAACCCGACCTGCACGGCCGTCAGCGCTTCCATCTCGACGCCGGTCCGCCCGAACGTCTCGACCTGCGCGACGCAGTGCACGCCCGGCAGCGCATCGTCGAGTTCGAAGTCGACGGCCACGCGCGTCAGCGCGAGCGGGTGACACAGCGGAATGAGGTCGGCGGTGCGCTTCGCGCCCTGGATCGCGGCGATCCGCGCGACGCCGAGCACGTCGCCTTTCTTCGCCTTGCCGTCGCGGATCAGCGCGAAGGTCGCCGGCAGCATCCGGATCGTGCCGCGCGCGATCGCGATGCGTTGCGTTTCCTGCTTGCCGCCGACGTCGACCATGTGTGCGTGGCCGGCGGCGTCGAAATGGGTCAGTCCTGACATGTCTTGCTCCAGTGGAACGGCGTGCGCACGCGCGAGCACGTCACCCGATCCTGCTTCGTGACCGGCTGGGGCGCCGAATCCCTCTCTGCACCCCGATCCGATCCAACGTTTCAACGGGCGCCTATCATAGCAGTGGCCTTCGCGGCACCGGGCGCGCAGATGGCGCACTTGCCGCACGGGACAGTTGCGATGTCGCCGGTACAATGACCCGAATATTCAGACCACACGCCGCAATGCGCGCCCGGCGCGCGGTGCGGCGTCGCTTTCATCCTGCCATGCGTGTCAAACAGTTGCTTGCCGTGCTGCTTTCGGCGGCGCTCGCGCTGCCGCCGAGCGGCCATGCACAGCGCACCTCCGCGCTGCCGCTCGAGCCGGCGACCGGCGCCTCGCCGTCGATCTCCACGGTGCCGTCGGGCATCGCGACCGGCGTGTTCGGCACCTACGGCGGCGCGGAAAGCCGGTTTGCCGGCGCCGACGGCGCGTCCGCGCCCGGCGCGAGCCTGCGCGCGCCGCTGCGCACGCTGGAGCTGCCCGACCTCGGCGACGGCTCCGGCGGTTCGCTCACGCCGCAGGCCGAACGCCGTCTCGGCGAGCGCGTGATGCGCGAGGTGCGGCGCGATCCGGACTATCTCGACGACTGGCTCGCACGCGATTACCTGAACGCGATCGCGAAGCGGCTCGCGGCGGCTGCGGCGGCGCGCTACATCGGCGGCTACATGCCGGACTTCGAACTGTTCCCGGTGCGCGATCCGCAGATCAACGCGTTCTCGATGCCGGGCGGCTTCATCGGCATCAACAGCGGGCTGGTCGTCACGACGCAGACGGAATCCGAACTCGCATCGGTGGTCGGCCACGAGATGGGCCACGTGCTGCAGCGGCACATCGCGCGGATGATCGGCGCGAACGAGAAGACCGGCTACACGGCGCTCGCGACGATGCTGCTCGGCGTGCTGGCAGGCGTGCTCGCGCGCAGCGGCGATCTCGGCAGCGCGATCGCGATGGGCGGGCAGGCCTATGCGGTCGACAATCAGCTGCGCTTCTCGCGGTCGGCCGAGCGCGAAGCCGACCGCGTCGGGTTCCAGCTGCTCGCCGGTGCCGGCTACGACCCGTACGGGATGCCGGGCTTCTTCGAACGGCTCGAGCGCACGTCGATGGGCGACGCGGGCGTGCCGGCCTATGCGCGCACGCACCCGCTGACGGGCGAGCGGATCGCCGACATGGAGGATCGCGCACGCCGCGCGCCGTATCGGCAGCCGCACCAGTCGGCCGAATATGGCTTCGTGCGCGCGCGGTTGCGCATTCTGCAGAACCGCGCGCCGAACGACATCGCGGCCGAGGTGCGCCGGATGCAGCTCGAGCTCGACGATCGGACGGCACCGAACGTCGCGGCGAACGCGTACGGGATCGCGCTCGCGAACACGCTGCTCGGCCAGTACGATGCGGCCGACAAGGCGCTCGCGTCGGCGCGCGCCGCGTTCGACGCGCGCGAGCGGCGCGCGGACGATCCGGCGACGAGTTCGCCGAGCCTCGACGTGCTTGCGGCCGACATCGCCCGCCGCGCGGGACGGACCGACGACGCGGTGCGGCTCGCGGCGCTCGCGCAGCGGCGCTGGCCGGCGTCGCATGCGGCGATCGTCGCGCACCTGCAGGCGCTGATCGCCGAACGCCGCTTCGCCGACGCACAGGCGCTCGCGCGCAACCAGGCGCAGGCGGACCCCGAGCAGCCGGACTGGTGGGATTACCTCGCGAAGGCGAGCGACGGCCGTGGCGACGTGCTCGCGCGGCGCCGCGCGCTCGCGGAGAAGCTGGCGCTCGACGGCGCGTGGCCGTCGGCGATTCGCCAGCTGAAGGAGGCGCGCGACGCGAAGGACGTGTCGTTCTACGACCAGTCGATCATCGGCGCGCGGCTGCTGGAATTCGAGGCGCGCTACAAGGAGGAGCGCGAGGACGAGAAGAACGGCCGCGGATGACGGCCGTCAGACGGGCAGGGCGCTTGCGCTTCAGCTTCCGGTGCTGCCGCCGTTCGGCGCGCCCGACGTATCGTGCGCCCGCTGCGCGGGACTCGCGACGAAGCCGAACGTCGCCGGCACGTCGGCACGGGCGAGACTGCCGAGCGGCAGCGTGCGCCCGTCGCGCCAGCGCAGCACGGGCGGCGTCGCGTCGAAGTCCGCGTGATCGGCGAACAGGCCGAGGTCGTGGTCGTGCAACGCCGCGATGCGCGGCGGCGTGCCGGGCGCGCGCAACAGCACGCCGCCCGCATCGTCGAGCCACGCGGCGTCCGGCTCGAACGGCGCGCCGGTCTGGTCGGCCAGCGTGAGCTGCCCGTCGCGCTCGGCCAGGCGCACGACCCACGGCGTATAGGCGAGCTCGACATACACGCGTTGCGGCCCGTTCTGGAAGAACCACTGGCCGTGCGCATCGCATTCGTAGTTGCGCCCGATGAACGCGTTCAGCGCCGCATGCCGGACCGGCGAGCCGAGCTCGCCGGCGGCCTGCGCGGCGTCGTCGCGCAGCCGCCATTCGCCGCGCCGGTCGAGCAGCAGCCAGCCGGTGCAGTGCGGCACGTTCGGCCACTTGGCGAGGGCCTGCCTGACGATGTCATCCATGGTCGACGAATTTCGAGCAATAGCCGAACACCCGCGCCGACAGCCAGTCGAGGCGGCCGGGGAACGGCCCGGTCATGAATCCCGCATGGCCGCCGTCCGCCGGCTGGTCGAGCTCGACGGCCGGCGACACGTCGGCGGCACTCGGCAGCGCGGATTCGGGCAGGAACGGATCGTTGCGGGCGTTGAGGATCAGGGTGGGCACGTCGATCGCGGGCAGCAGCGGGCGCGTCGTGGCCTGGGTCCAGTAGTCGTCGGCGTCGGCGAAGCCGTGCAGCGGTGCGGTCACGACTTCGTCGAAGTCGCGCATCGTCACGGCCCGCAGCATCGCGTCGCGGTCGAACAGCCCCGGATACTGGTCGAGCTTCGCGAGCGCCTTGCGTTTCAGCGTCTTCAGGAAGCTGCGCGTATAGACCATCGCGAAGCCCTGCGACAGCGCGCGGCCGCCCGCGTGCACGTCGATCGGCGTCGAGATCGCGGCGGCCGCGTGCACGATCGACGTGTCGCTGCGGTGCTCGCCGAGCCAGCGCAGCAGCACGTTGCCGCCGAGCGACACGCCGGCCGCGACGATCGGCCCGCGATGCCGCGCGGCGAGCCGGCGCAGGATCCAGTCGACCTCGGCGCTGTCGGCGAGATGGTAGAAGCGCGGCTGCCGGTTGAGTTCGCCGCTGCAGCTGCGAAAGTGCGGGACGACGGCGTGCCAGCCCTTCGCGCGCGCGGCGGCCATCATTGCCAGCGCGTAGTGCGAGCCGGAACTGCCTTCGAGGCCGTGGAACAGCACGAACAGCGGCGCGTCGGGCGGCGGCGCGGCACTGTCGAGATGCGCGACCCAGTCGAGATCGATGAAGTCGTGGTCGGGGGTTTCCCATCGCTCGCGTCGGTACGCGACCGCCGGACGCCGTGCGAACAGCGCGGGCACGATGGTTTGGGCATGGCTGTTCGGCAGCCAGCGCGGTGCGCGATAGCGCAGTGAATCGTCGTCGGGGGCCGGGGCCCCTGTCAGCGGCGAGGTGGGCGGAGAAGCCGTACTCATGATCGCCCCGCTAATGCGTTGCTTCGTTCTTCGTCAGTGCAGCGGACCCTGCCCGTGACGGATCTTCGCGGCGAATTGTCCGGCCGCTTGTTCGGGAATCGGGCTCGCGTGAATATGCGCGATGCGCCACTCGCCGCGTTCGTGAATCATCACGTACGTGGCGAAAACCATGTCGGGTTCGGCCGTCAGGTCGGCCTGCTGATGCGCTTCGGCGATCGTGTAGACGACGGTGCCGAGGCTGTCGTATACGCGGATGTCGAGCGGTTCGATCGTCACGGGGCGCGTCGCGAGCCGGTTGGCCAGCCCGCTGCGGATCTGGTCGAGGCCGTGCAGATGCTCGCCGTCGGCCCAGACGCAGCTGGCGAAGTCCTCGTCGATCCACAACCCCAGCAGCGCGTCGAGATTGGCATCGGCGACGGCCTGGTAGTAGGCGTTCAGCGTATCGGCAGCGGCTTCGAAAAGGCGGGCAAAACGTGGCATCGGGGTTATCTCTCGCGCGCGTCGCGCGCCGTATTCAGCACGGCGGCCCGGATGGAGCCGCCGTACACCGGTGAATCGGATTGCCCGGCGCGTCGTGCGACGCTGCCGGCCAGGGTCAGCGCTGCCCGACGAGCATGCCGCGCAAATCGCCGAATACCTGCTCGGGACCGAGTTCGCGCAGGCACTTCAGATGGCCGAGCGGGCACTCGCGTTCGAAGCAGGGACTGCATTCGAGATGCAGCCATTGTACCTTCGCCAGGTCAGACAGCGGAGGAGTGTGGCGCGGATCGGTCGATCCGTACAGCGCGACGAGCGGCCGGCGCAACGCGGCCGCGACGTGCATCAGCCCCGAATCGTTGGTCACGACCGCGTTCGCGCGCGCGATCAGCGCACATGCCTCGGACAGCGACGTCTGCCCGCACAGGTTGCGCACGTTCGGCGCGTGGTCGGCGATCGCCTGCGCGGCGGCGGCGTCCTTCTGCGAGCCGAGTGCGACGATCTGCGTGTACGGGAACGACTGGTGGACGATCGTCGCGAGCGTCGCGAAATGTTCGGGCGGCCAGCGCTTGGCCGGGCCGTATTCCGCGCCCGGGCAGAACACGACGAGCGGCTTGCGCGTATCGAGATTGAAACGCGCGGACACGCGCGCCGTCTCGTTCAGGTCGGCGTCGAGGCGCGGCGCGGGCAGCGTCTTCATCGACTCGGGCAGCTTCGCGCCCGGCGCATACGCGAGCGCCGCGTAGTGGGTCGTCATCGGCGCTCGCTCGGCCGATTTGTCCGGGTTCGCGTGCCGCACGTTCAGCAGGCCGTAGCGATGCTCGCCCGTGTAGCCGATCCGCAGCGGGATGTTCGCGAGCCACGGGATCACCGCGGACTTCAGCGAATTCGGCAGCACGTACGCCGCGTCGTAGCCGACGTCGCGCAGGTCGCTCGCGAGCTGCCAGCGGCGCAGCAGCTGCAGCTTGCCGTGCGCGAGGTCGGTCGCGTAGACATCGTGGATCTCGGGCATCCGCTCGAGCACGGGCGCGACCCAGGTGGGCGCGACGGCATCGATCGCGATGCGGGGATGGAGCTTCTTCAGCAGCGCAAAAAGCGGCTGCGCCATCAATGCGTCACCGATCCAGTTCGGTGCGATAACCAGCGCTCGACGCATCAGGTCGACTTCCGATGTCGTAATGAAGCACGGCGCACAGGCACCGCGTTCGGGTTGTCAGAACAGGAAAAGGGCGGCGCGCCGGGATTCCGGCTGCGCCGCCTTGCGTGCGGCGGGCCCGCGGGCCCGGCCGGCCGGGGCTCAGTGGCCCTTGACCACCTCGCCGTCGCGCAGCTTGTAGCGCGTGCCGCAGTACGGGCAGCGCGCCTCGCCGTGCGAGACGTCGATGAACACGCGCGGGTGCGCGCTCCAGCGCGCCATGGCCGGGTTCGGGCAGTAGGCGGGGAGATCCTTGGCCGTCAGCTCGACCAGCGGCATTTCCTTGATTTCGCTCATGAGACTTTCTCTTATCACTCTTTTGTGGGGCGGTCGGTGGCGCAGCGCACTCAGACCTTCGTCAGCCAGTGCGCGTACTTCGCGTTCTTGCCCGACACGATATCGAAAAACGCCGACTGGAGCTTTTCCGTGACCGGGCCGCGCGCGCCGCTGCCGATCGTGCGGTTGTCGAGTTCGCGGATCGGCGTGACTTCGGCGGCCGTGCCCGTGAAGAACGCCTCGTCGGCCGTGTAGACCTCGTCGCGCGTGATGCGCTTCTCGATCACCTCGATGCCGGCGTCCTTCGCGAGCGTGATGACCGTGTCGCGCGTGATGCCGTCGAGGCACGACGACAGGTCGGGCGTGTACAGCTTGCCGTTGTTCACCAGGAAGAAGTTCTCGCCGGAGCCTTCCGACACGTAGCCGTCGACGTCGAGCAGCAGCGCTTCGTCGTAGCCGTCGGCGGTCGCTTCCTGGTTCGCGAGGATCGAGTTCACGTACCAGCCCGACGCCTTCGCGCGCACCATCGACACGTTCACGTGGTGGCGCGTGAACGACGACGTCTTCACGCGGATGCCCTTCGCGAGGCCTTCCTCGCCGAGGTACGCGCCCCACGGCCATGCGGCGATCGCGACGTGGATCGTGTTGCCCTTCGCCGACACGCCGAGCTTTTCCGAGCCGACCCAGATGATCGGGCGCAGGTAGCACGACTCGAGCTTGTTCTCGCGCACGACTTCGAGCTGCGCGGCTTCGAGCGTTTCCCGGTCGAACGGCACGTCCATCTGGAAGATCTTCGCCGAATTCAGCAGACGTTTGGTGTGCTCGCGCAGACGGAAGATCGCGGTGCTGCCGTCGGCCGTCTTGTACGCACGCACGCCCTCGAAGACGCCCATGCCGTAGTGCAGCGTATGGGTCAGGACGTGGATCTTGGCGTCGCGCCAGTCGATCAGCTTGCCGTCCATCCAGATCTTGCCGTCGCGGTCGGCCATTGACATAGGATTCTCCTGGAAGCGGTGAGGTGCTGCGGGTTGTGTGCAGCGTTGAGCCGGAAAGACGCATATTTTAGCGTCATTTGGCGTCGAGCCGGTCGGTCGGCCGAGGGCCGGGGCTATAATCGTCCGGCACCGATTCCAATGACGACGGGCCGTGCCGGCGGGAGACGCCGGAGCCCGGACGAACCGCCCGCTGCGGCCCGCTTTCCCATGCTCGCTCGATTGTCCGCCACCGACCGCTTCGCGCTGATCCAGGGCGCGCGTGACTATTCCCCGACCCTGATGGCGATCCTGTCCTGGGGGCTCGTCACCGGCGTCGCGATGAGCAAGTCGGTGATGACGCTCGGGCAGGCGAGCGCGATGTCGATCTTCGTCTACGCGGGCTCGTCGCAGCTCGCGGTGCTGCCGCTCCTCGTCGCGAAGCTGCCGATCTGGACGATCCTGCTCACGGCCACGATGGTCAACCTGCGCTTCGTGATCTTCAGCGCCGGGCTTGCTCCCCATTTTTCCTACCTGCCGCTGTGGCGGCGCCTCGCGATCGGCTATTTCAACGGCGACGTGATCTACCTGCTGTTCCAGAAACAGGGCTTCGCGAACGGCCACGTGCCGGGCAAGGAGGCGTATTTCTGGGGGATGGCGCTCGCGAGCTGGGCGTCGTGGCAGGCGTCGTCGCTCGCCGGCATCCTGCTCGCGAGCTTCGTTCCCGCGAGCTGGGGGCTGGAGCTGGCCGGCACGCTCGCGCTGATCCCGATCATGGTGTCGGCGGTCGCGAACCGCTCGACGCTCGCGGCCGTCGCGGTCGCCGGCATCGTGTCGCTCGTCGCGTTCGACCTGCCGTACCGGCTCGCGCTGCCGATCGCGGTGCTGGCCGCGCTCGCGGCGGGCAGCATGGCCGATTTCTTCGTCGAACGGGCCGACTGGCGGCGCATCCGTACCGAAACCGTGCACGAGAAGGAGATCGAATGAGCGCGACCGAGATCTGGATCGTCATCGTCGGGATGACGGTCGTCACGGCCGTCACGCGCGCGCTGTTCCTGCTCGGCGGCGAACGCACCGTGCTGCCCGAGCGCGCCCAGCGCGCGCTGCGCTACGCGCCGGCCGCCGCGCTCGTCGCGGTCGTGCTGCCCGACGTGCTCGAAACGCCGGCCGGGCTGTCGTTCGCGCTGTCCAATCACCCGTTCTACGCGGCGCTCGCCGGCCTCGGCTGGTTCTTGTGGCGGCGCAGCATGCTCGGTACGATCGTCATCGGGATGCTCGTCTTCACCGTGCTGCGCCTGATCTTCTGACGAATCGCCGCGCCGGCCGGCCGGGGCCGGCCGCTGGCGCGCGCGCATTGCTGCGTTGCGGCAATGTGTCGATGGCCACGCGCGATCCCAAATAGGCGGAATTCGCCGCCGCACGGGTCAGTCTGCCGGATGGATCGGCTAGAATGCCCGTTCGAGATTTTTTACCCGTGCGCGTCATGCGAACCGCCAGCCACGGCCGCATCCGGCGCCCTTTCGCGGCAGCCCGCGCACGTCCAGCGTGAACCCCCTTTCCCCATCCACTACTTCAATCTGTTCAACATGAGCCAAGTCAAGCGTCTTACCGACCTGATCGCCGCCGGCCAGCTCGCCGGCAAGCGGGTGTTCATCCGCGCCGACCTGAACGTCCCGCAGGACGATCAAGGCAACATCACCGAAGACACGCGCGTGCGCGCGTCCGTGCCGGCCATCCAGGCCGCGCTCGACGCCGGCGCGGCCGTGATGGTCACGTCGCACCTCGGTCGTCCGACCGAAGGCGAATTCAAGCCGGAAGACTCGCTCGCGCCGGTCGCGAAGCGACTCGCCGAACTGCTCGGCCGCGACGTGCCGCTCGTCTCGAACTGGGTCGAGAACGGCGTGAACGTCGCGCCGGGCCAGGTCGTGCTGCTCGAGAACTGCCGCGTGAACAAGGGCGAGAAGAAGAATTCGGACGAGCTCGCCCAGAAGATGGCGAAGCTCTGCGACGTGTACGTGAACGACGCGTTCGGCACCGCGCACCGCGCGGAAGCGACCACCCACGGGATCGCGAAGTACGCGCCCGTCGCATGCGCGGGCCCGCTGCTGGCCGCCGAACTCGACGCGCTCGGCAAGGCGCTCGGCAACCCGGCGCGTCCGCTGGTCGCGATCGTCGCCGGTTCCAAGGTGTCGACCAAGCTGACCATTCTCAAGTCGCTGGCCGGCAAGGTCGACCAGCTGATCGTCGGCGGCGGCATCGCGAACACGTTCATGCTTGCGGCCGGCCTGTCGATCGGCAAGTCGCTCGCGGAAGCCGATCTCGTCGCCGAGGCGAAGGCGATCATCGACGAGGCGCGCGAGCGCGGCGCGTCGGTGCCGATCCCGAGCGACGTCGTCACCGCCAAGGAATTCTCGCCGACGGCAGCAGCCACGGTGAAGCAGGTCGCCGACATCGAAGCGGACGACATGATCCTCGACATCGGCCCGGATACGGCCCGCGCGCTCGCCAGCCAGCTCGAGAAGGCCGGCACGATCGTGTGGAACGGCCCGGTCGGCGTGTTCGAGTTCGACCAGTTCGGCAACGGCACCAAGACGCTCGCCGAAGCGATCGCCAAATCGTCCGCGTTCTCGATCGCGGGCGGCGGCGACACGCTCGCGGCCATCGCGAAGTACGGCATCCACGACCAGGTCAGCTACATCTCGACGGGCGGCGGCGCCTTCCTCGAGTTCCTCGAGGGGAAGAAGCTGCCGGCCGTGGAAGTGCTCGAAACGCGGGCGGCCTGAGCGTGGTGGCGCGCGCAGGGGTGACGAAGGCCGCGCGCTCCGCGAAAGCGGAGCAGCCGGCCGGCGCGGGCAAGCGCAAACGCGCGCCCGCGCGGGCGAACTCCACCCCGCGCGCACCGGCGGCCGCCGGCGACGCGGCCATGCAGCACCACGAGATTCAGAACAAAGCGATGCCGGGCGCAAGCACCGGCACGCCCCCCGGAACGGCCGCCGCTGGGCTCGCCGATTCCGGCTCTCGCAGCGTTTCACCCAGCGCATCCACCTTGATCCAGATGAGGAGTTTCATGCAGCGCGCCACCAAGATAGTCGCCACGATCGGCCCGGCTTCCAGTTCGCCGGAGATTCTGCTGCAGATGATGCAGGCGGGCCTCGACGTCGTGCGGCTCAATTTTTCGCACGGCACGGCCGACGATCACCGCCAGCGCGCCGAGATGGTGCGCGAGGCCGCCCGCAGGGTCGGCCGCGAGATCGCGATCATGGCCGACCTCCAGGGCCCGAAGATCCGCGTTGGCAAGTTCGAGAACGGCAAGACGACGCTCGTGCCGGGTCAGGCCTTCATCCTCGACGCGGGCTGCGAGCTCGGCAACGACGAGCGGGTCGGCCTCGACTACAAGGAGCTGCCGCGCGACCTGAAGCCGGGCGACCTGCTGCTGCTGAACGACGGCCTGATCGTGCTGACCGTCGAGCGCGTGCTCGGCGACGAGATTCACACGATCGTCAAGGTGGGCGGCGAGCTGTCGAACAACAAGGGGATCAACCGCCAGGGCGGCGGCCTGTCGGCGCCCGCGCTGACCGCGAAGGACATGGAAGACATCCGCACGGCGATGTCGCTCGGCGCGGATCTCGTCGCGGTGTCGTTCCCGAAGAACGCGACCGACATGGAAATGGCGCGCCAGCTCGCGAACATCGCGGGCGCGCCGTACGGCATCAAGCCGAAGATGATCGCGAAGATCGAGCGCGCGGAAGCGATTCCGGCGCTGCAGAGCATCCTCGACGCGTCCGACGGCATCATGGTCGCGCGCGGCGACCTCGCGGTGGAAGTCGGCAACGCGGCCGTGCCGGCGCTGCAGAAGCGCATGATCCGGATGGCGCGCGAGTCGAACAAGCTCGTGATCACCGCGACGCAGATGATGGAATCGATGATCCACGCGCCCGTGCCGACCCGCGCGGAAGTGTCGGACGTCGCGAACGCGGTGCTCGACGGCACCGACGCGGTGATGCTGTCGGCCGAGACGGCCGCCGGCAAGTACCCGGTCGTCACGATCGAGACGATGGCGGCCGTGTGCGTCGAGGCGGAAAAGTCGGAGCACGTCGAACTCGACAAGGATTTCCTCGACCGCACGTTCACGCGGATCGACCAGTCGATCGCGATGGGCGCGTTGTTTACCGCCTATCACCTGGGTGCCAAGGCGATCGTCGCGCTGACCGAATCGGGCGCGACCGCGCTGTGGATGTCGCGTCACTACACGCACGTGCCGATCTTCGCGCTGACGCCGCGCGTCGGCAGCGAGCGCACGATGGCGCTGTACCGTAACGTGACGCCGCTGCACGTCGACTTCAACAGCGACCGCGACTCGGCGCTGCAGGCGGCGCTCGAGATCGTCGTCAAGCAGGGCTACGTGCAGCACGGCGACATGGTCGTGCTGACCGTCGGCGAGCCGATGGGGCAGGCGGGCGGCACCAACACGCTGAAGATCGTGCGGGTCGGCGAACATTATTGAGCGCCGGCGTGCACCGGGCCGGTCCGTCGACCGGTCCGACGGCCGCCCGAACTGATCGGGCACCGTTTATTCGACGAAAGCCGCGTGGGGTTCGATGCCCCGCGCGGCTTTTTTTCTGTTTTTTGGCCGCATTGTGCCGTGCGAAGGTAACAAAATGCGAGTACGCGCCACCGGGCGGTCGGAATCGGAGGCGCTTCGCGATAAAATGCGGCTATTCGACGCTCAGCCGCGCTGTGCCGCCCCGGATTCGACGGGGAGCGAGCGCCGCGCCGGCGTCAGGGCGCACCGGTTTTCATTCCAAGGAGTTCCACAATGCCTCTCGTATCAATGCGTCAATTGCTGGACCACGCGGCAGAGCACGGTTACGGCCTGCCGGCCTTCAACGTGAACAACCTGGAGCAGGTCCAGGCGATCATGGCGGCAGCGGACCAGGTCGGCGCGCCCGTGATCATGCAGGCATCGGCCGGTGCGCGTAAGTACGCGGGCGAGCCGTTCCTGCGCCACCTGATCGAAGCGGCGGTCGAGTCGTATCCGCACATCCCGGTCGTGATGCACCAGGATCACGGCCAGTCGCCGGCGGTCTGTACGGCCGCGATCCGCAGCGGTTTCACCAGCGTGATGATGGACGGTTCGCTCGAAGCCGACGGCAAGACGGTCGCCTCGTACGAATACAACGTCGACGTGTCGCGCAAGGTCGTCGAGATGGCGCACTCGATCGGCGTGACGGTCGAAGCCGAACTCGGCGTGCTCGGCTCGCTCGAGACGATGAAGGGCGACAAGGAAGACGGCCACGGCGCGGAAGGCACGATGACCCGCGAGCAGCTGCTGACCGATCCGGAGCAGGCCGCCGACTTCGTGAAGCTCACGCAGTGCGACGCGCTCGCGATCGCGATCGGTACCTCGCACGGCGCGTACAAGTTCTCGAAGAAGCCGACGGGCGACATCCTGTCGATCCAGCGCATCAAGGAAATCCACGCACGCATCCCGAACACGCACCTCGTGATGCACGGTTCGTCGTCGGTGCCGCAGGAACTGCTGGCCGAGATCCGCGAATTCGGCGGCGACATGAAGGAAACCTACGGCGTGCCGGTCGAGGAAATCCAGGAAGGCATCAAGCACGGCGTGCGCAAGATCAACATCGACACCGACCTGCGTCTCGCGATCACCGGCGCGATCCGCCGCTACCTGTTCGAGAACCCGGGCAAGTTCGATCCGCGCGACTACCTGAAGCCCGCGCGCGAAGCGGCGAAGCAGGTCTGCGTCGACCGCTACCTCGCGTTCGGCTGCGAAGGCCAGGCCGCGAAGATCAAGCCGGTGTCGCTCGACAAGATCGCCGAACAGTACAAGTCCGGCGCGCTCGCGCAGGTCGTGCGCTGAGACTGTAGTACGATTGCCCCGCCCGGTTTCGCGCCGGGCCGGGGCTGACTGCCTTGGGGCCGGATCGGATCCGGCTCCGGCAGCCGTTCCGTCCGGCCGAACAAGGGCCGGCCGGCAACCGACGGGCGTGATCTCCCGGCGGTTCGCCGACGCATTGCAAGACCGCCGTTCCCGCCTGCCGCGGGGAACGGCGTTTCCCTTTTTGTTTGGCTCCTTATCTGCGAAAAGACGATGTCTACCCTTTACGAATCCACGCTCCGCTCGCTGCCGCTCCTCGGTCGCGGCAAGGTCCGCGACAACTACGCGGTCGGCAACGACAAGCTCCTGATCGTCACGACCGATCGCCTGTCGGCATTCGACGTGATCATGGGCGAGCCGATTCCGAACAAGGGCCGCGTGCTGAACCAGATGGCGAACTTCTGGTTCGACAAGCTCGCGCACATCGTGCCGAACCACCTGACGGGCGACACGCCGGAAGCGGTCGTCGCGGCCGACGAGGTCGAGCAGGTCAAGGGCCGCGCCGTGGTCGTCAAGCGCCTCGAGCCGATCATGATCGAGGCGGTCGTGCGCGGCTACCTGGCCGGCAGCGGCTGGAAGGAATACCAGGCGTCGGGCGCCGTGTGCGGCGTCAAGCTGCCGGAAGGCCTGCAGAACGCGCAGAAGCTGCCCGAGCCGATCTTCACGCCGGCCGCGAAGGCCGAGCTCGGCGAGCACGACGAGAACATCACGTTCGAGGAAACCGAGCGCCGCATCGGCACCGAGCTGGCCGCGACGATCCGCGACATCTCGATCCGTCTGTACAAGGAAGCAGCTGACTACGCGGCGACGCGCGGCATCATCATCGCCGACACGAAGTTCGAATTCGGCCTCGACAACCACGGCAAGCTGTACCTGATGGACGAAGTGCTGACGGCCGATTCGTCGCGCTTCTGGCCGGCCGACCAGTACCAGGTCGGCACCAACCCGCCGTCGTTCGACAAGCAGTTCGTGCGCGACTGGCTCGAGGCGCAGCCGTGGGGCAAGACCGCGCCGGCACCGGCATTGCCGGCCGACGTCGTCGAGAAGACGGCCGCGAAGTACCAGGAAGCGCTCGAGCGCATCACCGGCCAGCCGCTCGCCTGAACGAAGGAACGCACGAAATGAGTGAAGTCCAGACTGCCCACACGCACAGCGCGCCGCTCGTCGGCGTGCTGATGGGTTCGAGTTCCGACTGGGACGTGATGAAGAACGCGGTCGCGATCCTGCAGGAATTCGGCGTGCCGTACGAAGCGAAGGTCGTGTCCGCGCACCGGATGCCCGACGAGATGTTCGACTACGCGGAGAAGGCGCGCGAGCGCGGGCTGCGCGCGATCATCGCGGGCGCCGGTGGTGCCGCGCACCTGCCCGGCATGCTGGCCGCGAAAACCACGGTGCCGGTGCTCGGCGTGCCGGTCGCGAGCAAGTACCTGAAGGGCGTCGATTCGCTGCACTCGATCGTGCAGATGCCGAAGGGCGTGCCGGTCGCGACGTTCGCGATCGGCGAGGCCGGCGCCGCGAATGCCGCGCTGTTCGCGGTGTCGATCCTGTCCGGCAACTCGGTCGACTACGCGAACCGGCTCGCCGCGTTCCGCGTGCGCCAGAACGAAGCCGCGCACGCGATGGTGCTGCCGCCGCTCGCGTGACGGCGCACCGGCGGCCGCACTGCGATGCCAGCGGCCGCCTGATCCTCCCCACTGCGGCGGGCGTTGCCCGCTGCGACCGACCACTGACATGACCGCAACTCCTGATTCCGTTTCCCCGATCCTGCCCGGCGCGTGGCTGGGCATGGTCGGCGGCGGCCAGCTCGGCCGCATGTTCTGCTTTGCCGCCCAGTCGATGGGCTATCGCGTCGCCGTGCTCGATCCCGATCCGACGAGCCCCGCCGGCGCGGTCGCCGACCGTCACCTGCGCGCGGCCTACGACGACGAAGCCGCGCTCGCCGAACTGGCCGAACTGTGCGATGCCGTGTCGACGGAATTCGAGAACGTGCCGGCCGCGAGCCTCGATTTCCTCGCACGCACGACGTTCGTCGCGCCGGCCGGCCGCTGCGTCGCGGTCGCACAGGACCGGATCGCGGAGAAGCGTTTCATCGAGGCGTCGGGCGTGCCGGTCGCGCCGCACGTCGTGATCGAATCGGCGGCGGCGCTCGCCGCGCTCGACGATGCCGCGCTCGACGCGGTGCTGCCGGGCATCCTGAAGACGGCGCGCCTCGGCTACGACGGCAAGGGCCAGGTGCGCGTGAGCACCGCGCGGGAAGCGCGCGACGCGCATGCGTCGCTCGGCGGCGTGCCGTGCGTGCTCGAGAAGCGCCTGCCGCTGAAATACGAAGTGTCCGCGCTGATCGCGCGCGGCGCGGACGGCCGCTCGGCCGCGTTCCCGCTCGCGCAGAACGTGCATCACAATGGCATCCTCGCGCTGACGGTCGTGCCGGCGCCGGCCGCCGATGCCGCGCGCGTCGAGGAGGCGCAGCAGGCAGCCGTGCGGATCGCCGATACGCTCGGCTACGTCGGCGTGCTGTGCGTCGAATTCTTCGTGCTGGAAGACGGCTCGTTCGTCGCGAACGAAATGGCGCCGCGCCCGCACAACTCCGGCCACTACACGGTCGATGCGTGCGCAACGAGCCAGTTCGAGCAGCAGGTGCGCGCGATGACGCGCATGCCGCTCGGCAACCCGCGCCAGCATTCGCCCGCCGCGATGCTGAACATCCTCGGCGACGTGTGGTTTCCGAACGGTGCGGCCGAGGCAGTCACGCCGCCGTGGGACACGGTCGCCGCGATGCCGGCCGCGCACCTGCACCTGTACGGCAAGGAAGAAGCGCGCGTCGGCCGCAAGATGGGTCATGTGAACTTCACGGCCGAGACGCGCGACGACGCGGTTGCCGCGGCCACCGCGTGCGCGCAGCTGCTGCGCGTGCCGCTCGACTGAGGCACCGGCCGATGTCCATCGATCTCCCGAACACCGTGACGCCCGCGCAGATCGACGCGGCTGCCGCGCTGCTCGACGCGGGGCAACTCGTCGCATTCCCGACCGAAACCGTGTACGGGCTCGGCGGCGACGCGGCGAATCCCGAGGCCGTCGCGCGCATCTATGCGGCGAAAGGGCGGCCGGCGAACCATCCGGTGATCGTGCATCTGCCGCCCGGCGGCGACCCGGGCTACTGGGCCGACGACCTGCCGGCCGATGCGCAGGCGCTGATCGATGCATTCTGGCCGGGCCCGCTGACGCTGATCCTGAAGCGTCATGCGCGCATTCCGGATGCCGTGAGCGGCGGCCAGGATTCGGTCGGCCTGCGCTGTCCGTCGCATCCGGTCGCGCAGGCGCTGCTGGCCGCATTCAGCGCGCGGCGCGGCGGCCACGGCGGCGTCGCCGCGCCGTCCGCGAACCGCTTCGGCCACGTGAGCCCGACCACCGCTCAACATGTGCGCGAAGAATTCGGCGACACCGTGCACGTGCTCGACGGCGGTCCGTCGGAAGTCGGCATCGAATCGACGATCCTCGACCTGTCGCGCGGTTTTCCGGCGCTGCTGCGCCCGGGCCACGTGACGCCGCAGCAGATCGCCGACGTGCTCGGCCGCGCGCCGCGCCTGCCCGACGGCAGCGATGCGACCGCGCCGCGCGCGTCCGGCACGCTGAAGGCGCATTACGCGCCGCGCACGCCGCTCGCGCTGCTGCCGTTCGACGCGCTCGAGCCGCTGCTCGCGGCCGCGCAGACCGACGGCGAACGCGTCGCGCTCGTCGCGCGCGCGTCGCGCGCGGGACGCTGGGCGCAGGCCGACGGCGTGCATTTCGTCGCGGCGCCGGAAGATCCGCAGGCATATGCGCGCGATCTGTACGGGATGCTGCGCGCGCTCGATCGTGCGCAGGTCGCCCGCATTCTCGTCGAGAAGCTGCCCGAGACCGTCGAGTGGATCGCGGTCAACGATCGTCTCGGTCGTGCGGCCGCGGCGTTCGAAGCGCGCGACTGACGCGGCTTTCCGACGCCGTCCGCTCCGGAATGAAACAACGCCCGACCGGCGAACCGGTCGGGCGTTATTGTTTGCGCGCGTGGCGGGCGGCTTATTTGCCGACGCCCGAAGCCGCGATCTGCTTCTCCACGAACTGTGCGAACAGCGCGTGCAGGCGCGTCGTCGGGTGGACCGTGTCGGCGAACATGTAGGTCTGGTCCGCGTTCGGGACCGTGTAGGTCTGCGGCGAGCAGAACAGCGACGAGCCGAATGCGGTCGCGTTCGCGACGCCGTACTGCGTCGCGGCCGCGACCATCGCCTTCAGGTTGCACGCGGTGTCGGTGTTCGACACGCTGAAGCCGTTCGCCTGGTAGTTGGCCGCGATGCCGTCCTGCCACGTGAACGTGTCGAGCAACGCGACCTTCGTCGTGTCGACCTTCAGCGCAGCCAGCGTGCCGGCGAGCGTCTGGTTGAACAGCCCCGACAGTTGCGTGAACGCGGCCTGCGTCTGCGCGCCGCCCTGCAGCGCGAGCGGCGTGCCGCCGATGTCCGGCACGTTCGACACGTACACGTGCGCCGCGCCCGCCGCGACGATCTGCTGGACGATCCCGCCGAGCTGCTGCGCGGCCAGGCCGATCGCCTGCGCCGCCGCGAGTTGCGCGGCCGGCGTGTTGCCTTGCGCCTGCGCGACCTGCGCCTGGTAGAAGATGTCGTTCGCGCCGCCGTTGACCAGCACGATCTGGCCGGCGTTGAAGCTGCCGTGCTGCGTCAGGTACTGCTTGACCTGATCGGCGATCGGCGTCGTGGTCGCCTGCGCGTAGTCGGCGTTCGGCACGCTCGCGTCCGCGTGGCCGATGCCCGGCTGCAGCGTCACGCGCGAGCCGCCCTGTGCATAGCCGAGGCCGCCCGTCGCCTGCAGCGGAATGCCGAAGCCGCCCTGGTTCGCGGGCTGCAGCGTGTCGCCGTAGTACTGCGCGACATCCTGGGTCCACACCTGGCCGGGGTTGGTCGTGAAGCGGCCGCCGCCGAAGCCGAGCTTGATCTGCGAGTAGGTGCCGGCGTCCGACAGGCTGTCGCCGAACGATACGATCTGCATCTTCACGCCGGACGGCGGCGTGTTCGACGCGCTGCTGCTGTTGTTGTCGTCACCGCCGCCGCATGCGGCGAGCAAGGCGAGCGCGGCGCCCGCGATCGCGACTTGCGCGGTGCGCAGCAGGCGTTGGCGGTTGCGCGACGGAGTGTGTTGTCGTGACTGCATCGATGGATCTCCTCGTAGATATGGCCTGATGTATTGTGCATCTGCCGCGCGTCTCCTCCGGTACTGGCTGCGCGGCGGCCGTTGGCTGAAGCGGATTATTGGTCGCGCACGGCCGCGAGCGGCGTGGTGCGCGGATCGTGGTTTGCGGCCTCGGCGATCTGCGCATGATAAGCGCTCGCCCATTCGGGCGGGCCGAAAATCGCGCGCAGCTTGTTGCGCCATCCATGGACGCGCAACGCGTCGGCCGCCATCGACACCCACTCGTGAAACGTCGCGACGAGCGGGTTGTTCGAGCCGAGCGGCTCGACGATTCCGAATTGCGGCGGATCGTCGGGCGACTCCTCGACGTAGCTGCCGAACAGGCGATCCCAGATCACGAGCACACCTGCGTAATTGCGGTCGATGTAGCGCGGGTTGCGTGCATGGTGCGCGCGATGGATCGACGGCGTGTTGAGCACGTATTCGAGCCAGCCGAGCTTGCCGATCGCCTGCGTATGCACGAAGAACTGGAACGCGAGGTTGATCAGCACGACGCCGACGATCTGCTGCGGCGGAAAGCCGAGGAACGCGAGCGGCAGCCAGAACGCCCACATGCCCGCGACGGGATACATCAGGCTCTGCCGGAACGCGGTCGAGAAATTCATCCGCTCGGACGAGTGGTGCACGACGTGCGCGGCCCACAGCCAGCGCACGCGATGGCTCGCGCGATGGAACCCGTAGTAGAGGAGATCCTGGCCGACGAACAGCACGGCGAACGACAGCCAGCCGTCGTGCCACGTGAACAGCCGGAAATGTGCGTAGCAGTACGCATAAACGGGGATCACGAACAGCCACGCGAGCTTGTCGGCGGCCTGGTGCATCAGCGCGAGCGCCGCATTGCACAGCGTGTCGCCCCACGCATAGAGATGATCCTGCGCGCGCGTGCGGGCGAGGTGCCAGGCCTCCCACGCGATGCAGAGCAGGAAGACGGGCGCCAGCGCGAGCAGAAGCAATTCGACGTCGAATCGCATGGACGTGTCTCCTCCTTTCCCCTGCAAGCCGTGAGGCCGGGCGTATGGCCCGTTGTAGATATCGGTCAGGCCAACAGCCTACGCAATCGGCACGCGCTAGGCGAGGGGGCAGCGTAGAGGGTTCCCTCTGAGCGGCCCAAACCGGTCGCTTCGCGCCAGGCCGCCGAGGGGGCGTCGTGCGGGGCGGAAAACCTGGGGGCGGCCCGGCGTTTTCTTGAGGACAGGGTTTCTACGGAAGCCATGCGGAACGGGGCCGCGCGGTGCGGCCCCGTTTCATGGGCACGGCTGGCGGGCGCTGCGCGGCGCGCCGGCGGCCGGGACCGTTTCAAACCGCGCGGCGAGAACGCCCGGGGTGCGGGGCGCCCCGACATGTGGCGCCGCCCGCGATCGACGCAAGCCGGCAGCGCGGCATGCGTGCGCCGCTTCGCGGCGCGTGCGTCGTCAGTGCGCGCCCGCGTAGATCCATTCGAGCAGCGTGTCGTGCGCGGCACGCGCGCCTTCGGCGCGATCGTCGTTGATGAAGCTGACGACGATGTAGCTCTGCCCGTCGGCGCCCGCGACGTAGCCCGCGATCGCGCGCACGTCGCGCAGCGTGCCGGTCTTGATGTGCGCGTTGCCGAGCACGCCGGCGTTGGTGAGACGGTTCTTCATCGTGCCGTCGATGCCGGCGATCGGCAGCGAATCGATGAACGCCTGCGCGACGGGGCTCGCGTTCGCCGCCTGCAGCAGCGCGGCGAGCGACTGCGCGCTCACGTGTTCTTCGCGCGACAGGCCCGAGCCGTTCTCGAGGTCGAGGTCGGGCATCGCGATCCCGCTCTTCTGCAGGAACGCGCGAATCGCGCGACTCGACTGCTCGGGCGTCGCGGGCGGCTTGCCGGCGACCGCGCCGATCGTCAGGAACAGGTTGCGCGCCATCACGTTGTTGCTGAACTTGTTGATGTCGTAGACGATGCTGCCGAGCACGGGGCTGTGATGGACCGCGAGCGGCCGTGCGGTGGTTGGCACCTTGCCTTCGCTGACGGGGCCCGCGATCGTGCCGCCGTCCTGCTGCCACAGCGCGAGGAAGCCGCGTGCGAAGAACGTCGTGTGATCGAGGATCGCGAGGTTCGTGGTGTGCGCGCCGCAGCGCAGCGGATAGTCGCCGGCGAACGAGGCGGTCATTATGCCGCCGCCGCCCGCCGACAACGTCGGACGCGCGGCCGCGGCCGCCGCGCCGCACGACCCGGTGCCTTCGACCAGCTGGTTGTCGATCGACAGGTTCGCGAGCGGCGGCAGCACGTCGACGGCGATCTTGCCGTCGTCGCCCGGCGTCACCGTGAACGACACGGCCTTGAACGCATACAACAGCGGATCGGGGCCGACGTTGTACGGCGCGCTCACGTCGTCGTCGAACGACGGCAGGTCGCGTGTCGACGCGGCGAAATAGCTCTTGTCGAGCACGAGGCCGCCGGCCACGCGCTTGATGCCCGCCTTGCGGATCTTGTCGACGAGGTCGATCAGTTCCTCCGGTACGAGCTTCGGATCGCCGGTGCCCTTGATGTAGAGGTTGCCCTGCAGCGTGCCGTCCGGATCGACCGGGCCGTCCGCGTACGCGGTGGTGCGCCAGCGGAAGTCGGGGCCGAGGATCGACAGCCCCGAGAAGGTCGTGACGAGCTTCATCGTCGACGCCGGCATCATCGGCCGGCTCGCGTTCCACGCGATCAGCGGCTCGGGATCGCCGACGCGCTCGACGACGACGCTCATCGCCGAGGCCGGCACCTTCGCCCGCTGCAGTGCGACGAGCACGGACGCCGGCAGGCCGGCCGCCCGCGCGGCGGGCGACACCACGGCGGTCTTGCGCGCTTCCTTGTGGGACTTCTTGCGGGCCTGCGCGGACGGTGCGAACGCAAGGGCCGTGCAGGTGGCGACGACGGCGGCCGCCCGCAGGAAGGGGCGGGCGCGGGGGGCGAACCGGGCGGAAAAATCGGAAATCGGCATGGGCGAATACGGGAAAAGCATCGGGCTCGGGCAGGGCGCGCGCGGCGCCGGAGCGCACATTGTAGAGACAAGTGCGCACACGCCCCTTGCAATCCGCCTTTCTGTTGCATTGCAGGCGGCGCACCCGATTCGCGGCGCTACAATGGTCGCCATGTCTTACTCGTCAGATGGGTTCCGGTTCCGATGCGGATTCTGCTTGTTGAAGACGATCGAATGATCGCCGAGGGCGTACGCAAGGCGTTGCGCGCCGACGGCTTCGCGGTCGACTGGGTGCAGGACGGCGACGCCGCGCTCACGGCGCTCGGCGGCGAGACGTACGACCTGCTGCTGCTCGACCTCGGCCTGCCGAAGCGCGACGGCATCGACGTGCTGCGCACGCTGCGCGCGCGCGGGCAGTCGCTGCCGGTGCTGATCGTCACCGCGCGCGATGCGGTGGCCGATCGCGTGAAGGGGCTCGACGCGGGCGCCGACGACTACCTCGTCAAGCCGTTCGACCTCGACGAACTGGGCGCGCGGATGCGCGCGCTGATCCGCCGCCAGGCGGGGCGCAGCGAGTCGCTGATCCGCCACGGCGCGCTGACGCTCGACCCCGCGTCGCACCAGGTGACGCTCGACGGCGCGCCCGTCGCGCTGTCCGCGCGCGAGTTCGCGCTGCTCGAGGCGCTGCTCGCGCGGCCCGGCGCGGTGCTGTCGAAAAGCCAGCTCGAGGAAAAGATGTACGGCTGGGGCGAGGAGATCGGCAGCAACACGGTCGAGGTCTACATCCACGCGCTGCGCAAGAAGCTCGGCTCGGACCTGATCCGCAACGTGCGCGGGCTCGGCTACATGGTCGTCAAGGAAAGCTGACGCGTGCGGTCGATTCGTCATCAACTACTGATCTGGCTGCTCGCGATCGTCGTCGCGGGCGTGGGCGCCGCGGGCTGGCTGATCTACCGGCAGGCGCTCGCCGAAGCGAACGAGCTGTTCGACTACCAGCTGCAGGAAATCGCCGCGGCGCTGCCGTCCGAGCCGTTTTCGCAGGTGTTCGGTTCGCGCACCAACGGCGACGAAGGCATCGTGATCCAGATCTGGAACCGCAACGGCGTGCTGATGTACTTCTCGCATCCGCGCGCGCCGATCGCGCCGCGCGCGGAACTCGGCTTCTCGACCGAGCGCACCGATCGCGGCGAATGGCGCGTGTACGGCGCGATCGTCGGCGACAACGTCGTGCAGCTCGCGCAGCCGCTGTCGGTGCGCAACCGGCTCGCGGCGAACGTCGCGCTGCGCACGCTGTGGCCGCTGATCGTGCTGCTGCCGTTTCTCGGCGCGGCGGTCTGGATGATCGTCGGGCAAGGGCTCGCGCCGCTCGAGCGCCTCACGCGCGCGGTCGAGGCGCGCCGGCCGGAAGCGCTCGATCCGTTGCCCGATGCGCGCCTGCCGCTCGAGGTGCAGCCGCTTGTGCGCGCGCTGAACGGGCTGCTCGCGCGGCTCGCGGCCGCGCTCGACACGCAGAAGGCCTTCGTCGCCGATGCCGCGCACGAGCTGCGCACGCCGCTCGCGGCCGTGCAGATCCAGGCGCAGCTCGTCGCGCGCGCGAAGGACGACGCTTCGCGCCGCGAGGCGCTCGCCGATCTGCAGGACGGCGTCACGCGCGCGACGCGCCTCGCCGAGCAACTGCTCGCGCTGGCGCGCGCCGAACCGGACGGCGCGACGATGCGCGAGCCGGTCGACCTGCAGGCGCTGCTGGTCGAATGCGTGGCCGCGCATGCACCACTCGCGCAACGGCACAGCATCGATCTCGGCTTCGAGGAGACGCGCGCGGCGACCGTCGTCGCGGACGTCGGCGCGCTGCGCGTGATGTTCGGCAACCTGCTCGACAACGCGGTGAAGTACACGCCGGACGGCGGCCGCATCGACGTGTCGCTGACGCGCGACGCGGCCGGCCGCGCGTGCGTGCAGATCGGCGACAGCGGCCCCGGCATCCCGGCCGAAGAGCGCGAGCGCGTGTTCGACCGCTTCTACCGCGACAGCTCCGCGCGGGCGCGGGCCGACGTGTCGGGCAGCGGGCTGGGGCTCGCGATCGTCAAGCGCGTGGCGGCTCAGCAGGGCGCGACCGTGACGCTCGGCGACGCGGCCGCGGGCGGCCTGCTCGTGAGCGTCGTGTTCCGCGATGCCGAGCTGCCGCAGCCGGCGCCGCAGGCGTCCGAATCCGTATGACGAACGGCACACCGCGCGGGCGCCGCGCGGTAGCGGCGGCCTAAGCCCCGCTTAAGGTCGATTAAGCCTCCTTTAAGTCAGCGTCGTTACGCTGCGTCCTAACAACGAGGAGGTCCTACGATGAACACCCGATTCCTTGCGCGCGGCGCCGTCGCGGTCGCCGTGGCGGCCGCCCTGTCCGCCGGTTATGTCGCGGGCACCCGCCGCGCCGATCCGCAGATCATCACGCCCGCGCAGGCCGCCGCGCTGATGCCGGCCGAGGCCGCGGCGAAGACCGGCATTCCCGATTTCTCCGGGCTGGTCGAAACCTACGGCCCGGCGGTCGTGAACATCAGCGCAAAGCACGTCGTGAAGCAGGTGTCGCGGCGCGTGCCGCAGCCGCAGCTGCCGATGGATCCGAGCGATCCGTTCTACCAGTTCTTCAAGCACTTCTACGGCCAGGTGCCGGGCATGGGCGGCGACACGCAGCCGGACGACCAGCCGAGCGCGAGCCTCGGGTCGGGATTCATCGTCAGCTCGGACGGGTACATCCTCACCAATGCGCACGTGATCGACGGCGCGAACGTCGTTACGGTCAAGCTGACCGACAAGCGCGAGTACAAGGCGAAGGTCGTCGGCGCCGACAAGCAGTCCGACGTGGCGGTGCTGAAGATCGACGCGAGCGGCCTGCCGACCGTGAAGATCGGTGACCCGGCACAGAGCAAGGTCGGCCAGTGGGTCGTCGCGATCGGTTCGCCGTACGGCTTCGACAACACGGTCACGTCCGGCATCATCAGCGCGAAATCGCGCGCGCTGCCCGACGAGAACTACACGCCGTTCATCCAGACCGACGTGCCGGTGAACCCCGGCAACTCGGGCGGCCCGCTGTTCAACCTGCAGGGCGAGGTGATCGGCATCAACTCGATGATCTACTCGCAGACGGGCGGCTTCCAGGGCCTGTCGTTCGCGATCCCGATCAACGAGGCGATCAAGGTCAAGGACGAGCTCGTGAAGACCGGCCACGTGAGCCGCGGTCGCCTCGGCGTCGCCGTGCAGGGGCTGAACCAGACGCTCGCGAGCTCGTTCGGACTGCAGAAGCCGGACGGCGCGCTCGTCAGCTCGGTCGACCCGAATGGCCCGGCCGCGAAGGCCGGCCTGCAGCCGGGCGACGTGATCCTCGCGGTCAACGGCTCGCCGGTGGCCGACTCCACGTCGCTGCCCGCGCAGATCGCGAACCTGAAGCCGGGCTCGAAGGCCGACCTGCAGGTGTGGCGCGACAAGTCGACGAAGTCGATCAGCGTGACGCTCGGCGCGATGACCGACGCGAAGCTGGCATCGAACGACGGCGGCCCCGTCGAGCAGGGGCGCCTCGGCGTCGCGGTGCGTCCGCTCACGCCGCAGGAGCGCAGTGCCGCCAACCTGTCGCACGGGCTGATCGTGCAGCAGGCCGGTGGGCCGGCAGCCAGCGCGGGCATCCAGCCCGGCGACGTGATCCTCGCGGTCAACGGCCGCCCGGTCACGAGCCCCGAGCAGTTGCGCGACGCGGTCAAGGGAGCAGGCAACAGTCTTGCTCTCCTGATCCAGCGGGATAATGCACAGATCTTCGTGCCGGTCGACCTGAGCTGACCGGCGGCCGTTGCGGGCCGGCCTGGCCGGCCCCGACGGGCGTCGCCGGCGTTCGGCCCGTGGTGCTGTGTTCCGACCCGAAAGGAGGGAGCCATGCAATATCTACGCAACGTGTCCCGATTTGCCGTCGCGGCGGCGCTGGCCGCCGGCTTCGCCGCCGCCGTGCCCGGCGCGTACGCGCAATCGGACGGCTTGCCCGCGGCGAGCCAGCAGGGCGATGTCAGCTACGTGTCGGGCGGCATCGGCAAGGATCAATCGACGGCATTCGAGAGCAACGAGGCGGCGTGGCCGCTGGCGCTGCGGTTCACCGGCAAGGGCGGCGAATACCTGGCCGACGTCCATGTGCGGATCGTCGACGGCAAGGGCACCGAGCTGCTGGCGACGGACGCGCGCGGGCCGTACATGCTCGTGAAGCTGCCGCCGGGGCGCTACACCGTGCACGCGTCGTACCAGGGCAGCGACGAATCGCGCGCGGTCACGGTCGGCGCGAAGGGCGGCGCGAAGGTCGCGTTTCAGTGGAGTGCGCAGTAGCGCGTCGCGCGCAGGCCCGGCCGGGCCGCGCAATCGGGCCCAGTTTCGCCCATAATGAAGGCCACGGCACTTGTGCCGTGGCTTTTTCGTTTCCGGCCCGCGGCTTGCGCGCCGGGACCGCCGCCCGGAGGAGAAACGATGTCCGATGCCGCCGACCCTCGCCTCGAAATCGTGCCGAACCGCCATCGCGTGCGCGTGATCCATCGCGGCATCACGTATGCCGATTCGCACGGCGCGCTGACCGTGCGCGAAACGGGCCTGCCGGATATCCATTACCTGCCGCGCGGCGACGTGAACATGCACCGGCTCGTGAAGTCGAGCGTCACGACGGACTGTCCGCTGAGGGGCCGGGCCGTGTATTTCGACCTGCAGACCGAAGACGGCGTGATCGAGAACGCCGCATGGAGTTACGAGGAACCGGGGGCGACCGCGTCCGCGCTTGCGCACTACGTCGCCTTCGACGTCGCACGGGTCGACAGTCTCGTCGAGACGTCCTGATGCGGCGCGTGTTCATCGGGGAGGCATCATGGAACTGAACGACACGTTACGCGTACCGCTCGCGCCGGCCGTCGTGCGGGCGGCGCTCGAGGATCTCGCGCTGCTGCGGGCGAGCTTCGATCATTGCGAATCGTTCGTGAAGCTCGCGCGCGGCGAGTTCGCGCTGACCATCACGGTGCCGCTCGGCCCGCTGCGCGCGCGCTACGACGTGCGTGCGCATTCGGCGAGCGAGCAGGGCGACGCGGAAGGGCAGCCGCGCCGCGTGCTCAACTTCAAGGCGCGGGCCGACGGCCTCGGCGCGCTGCGCGGGCAGGTCGAGCTCGTGCTGCGGCCGGACGATGACGACACGGCCGAGACGTGCATCGAATACGTGGTGTGGGCGACGGCGAGCGGGCCGCTCGCCGAGCTGCCGGCGCGGCAGATCGAGAACGCGCTGCACGAGTGGACGGACGATTTCTTCCGCGAATTCTGCGCGGTCGTGCAGGCGAAGCACGGTCTCGTGCCGAACCGCGCGCGCTCGAGCCCGCAGCGTCGCCAGCATGTGTTCCTGCGGCCGGCGTCGCTGATGGCCGCGGCGAAGCGTCCGCTGCCGCCGCACCTCGGCGGGGCGCTCGGCGGCCGCGCCGCGAGCGCCGTGCATCATCGCGAATCGGGTCCGCTGCCCGTCTGGGCGTGGGCCGCGATCGTCGTGTTCGTGGCGCTGCTGCTGTACGCGGCGCGCTGGATCAACGGCACCTGAGCGCCTGCGCGCGCCGCCGCGCTGTCTCATTGTCCGGCCGGTCGCCGGCCGTTCGTCGGCGGTGCGGCCGCCGCTAGCGTCGGGCGTCGGGCCCGGCGCCGCGAAATTCCCGCCGATATGCCGACGGCGACGTGCCGAGCGCGCCCGCGAAATGCTGGCGCAGCGACACGCTCGAGCCGTAGCCGGCCGCTTGCGCGATCGCGTCGATCGATTGTCCGGTGGTTTCCAGCAGATGCTGCGCGCGCGTGAGCCGCTCGGCCTGCAGCCACGCGGTGACGGTCGTGCCCGTCGCCTGGCGGAAGTGGCGCGTGAAGGTGCGCCGGCTCATCAGCACGCGTTCTGCGAGCGAATCCACACTGTGCGCGACGTCGAGATGCGCGCGCACCCAGTCGAGCAGGCCCGCGAGGCGCGCGTCGCGCGGATGCGCGGCGACCGGCTGCGGCACGTATTGCGCCTGGCCGCCCTGGCGGTGCGGCGGGATCACGAGACGCCGCGCGATCCGGTTCGCGGCGTCCGAGCCGAAGCGCCGCCGCACGACGTGCAGGCAGCAGTCGAGCCCCGCGGCCGTGCCGGCCGACGTCATCAGGTTGCCGTCGTCGACGTACAGCACGTCGGGGTCGAGCTTCACGCGCGGAAAGCGCTGCGCGAAGTCGTCGGCCCACGCCCAGTGTGTCGTGGCCGGGCGCCCGTCGAGCAGCCCGGCCGCGGCGAGCACGTACGCGCCGAGGCACAGGCCGACCACCTGCGCGCCGCGCGCGGCGGCCGCGCGTACCGCATCGACCAGCACGTCCGGCGGCGCTTCGTCGGGATCGCGCCATGCCGGCACGATCACGATGTCCGCGTCGTCGAGCGCGTCGAGCCCGTAAGGCGCGGTGATCGTGAAGCCGCCCGTCGTCGACAGCGGGCCGCGCTCGGCCGAGCACACGCGGCACTCGAACGCGGGCATCGCGGCCGCATCGCGCTCCTTGCCGAACACGACGGACGGCACCGACAGGTGGAACGGGCTGATGCCGTCGTACGCGATCACGGCGACGACGGTCGAGGCGGGGGCAACGGACGACGCAGCGGCGCGCATGACGGGCTCCGGGGTGGCGATGGCCCGATTCTATCGAAGAATGGCTATCGGGCCACTGTCCGCCGGCGCGATGCAATCCGACAATGCATCGCATCGCGCTGCTGTCCGCCCCGTTCCGGAGCGGGGCGGCGCGGCCGAACCCGGAGCCTGCCATGTCGAACGCCGTATCGTCTTCCGCTTCCCGCCGTGCCCTGATCGTGATCGATGTCCAGAACGAATACGTGACCGGCAACCTGCCGATCGAATATCCGCCCGTCGACGCGTCGCTGGCGAACATCGGCCGCGCGATCGACGCCGCGCACGCGGCCGGCGTGCCGGTGATCGTCGTCCAGCACGTCGCGCCGGCGGGCGCGCCGATCTTCGCACCGGGCACCGACGGTGTCGCGCTGCATCCGGTCGTCGCCGACCGGCCGTATGCGCACCTCGTCGTGAAGGCGCAGGCCAGTTCGTTCGCCGGCACCGATCTCGCCGCGTGGCTCGACGCGCACGGCATCGATACGCTCGCGGTCGCCGGCTACATGACGCACAACTGCAATGCGTCGACGGTCTATCACGCGGCCCACGCGGGGCTCGCCGTCGAATACCTGGCGGACGCGACCGGCGCGTTGCCGTACGCGAACGAAGCGGGCGCGGCGAGCGCCGAAGAGATTCACCGCGCGTACACGGTGGTGTTCCAGTCGAATTTCGCGGCCGTGATGTCGACCGACGCATGGATCGCGGGACTCGGCGGCGCGGCGATGCCGACGCGCGATTCGGTGGCCGCGTCGAACCGGCGGGCCCGCGCGCAACGCGCGAAGGCGGCCTGAGCCGGTCAGTCGCCCGTCTTCAGCATCGCCGGGCTGTAACGCATCATGTCGAAGCAGCCGTCGACGAGCTGTTCCGCATGCTGCTCGGCGTCGATCTCGTCGGGCAGCATCAGCATGTCGCGCACGAAACCGCTGACGAGCGTGTGCAGCATCAGCGTCGCGCGCCACGTGTCGAGCCGCTCGGGCAGCAGCTTGAGCCGCACGGCGCCCGCGAGATCGGCATCGATCGCGTGCAGCGCCTCGCTCATCCCCGCGCGGTTGCGCTGCAGCAGCGGCTCCATGTCCGCGACGTACTCGCACTTCATGAACAGGATGCTGAACACGCGCCGCAACTGCGAGTCGCGCTGCACGCCGAGCAGGCACCAGATCAGGATCTTGCGGATCTTCTCCAGCGGATTGCCGCCGGGCGCATCGAGCGGCATCCGCTTGAGTTCGTCGATCGGCAGGAACACGCGGTCGAACATCGCGTCGAACAGCTCGCTCTTGTTCGCGAAATGCCAGTAGATCGCGCCGCGCGTCACGCCGGCGTGATGGGCGATGTCCGCGAGCGACGTGTGCGACACGCCCTTCTCGAAGAACACGTGTTCGGCGGCGTCGAGAATGCGGTTGCGCGTCTCGAGCGCCTCCTCCTTGGTGCGTCTGACCATGTGCAGGCCTGAATGGATCGATCGTAGGTGAATATAGGGTCCGTAACCCTCGTCGCGGCTGTGCGGACGGGCTATGCTTGCGACTGGTAATAATTCGTAAGACTTGGCGGTTGGCGACGGACGAGCGGGCTTTTTACATACATTCGTGAATGTATATACAATACCACCCTACGATCGAATGACCAAAGTGGCAATCAGTTAATATCCCACTCTGCTGATTCCCGCCAAAGTACCAGTCCGCAGTTCGCGGCATCTCGTCGGCATGGAGGTCTCGTGCCGACTTGCTGTATCCAGTAGTCCAGTAATTCAGGTGTTCGATCTGCGCCGCGAGGCGCATCCGTGTGGCGCTCCGTCCGTGCGCCGCACTCATTCCATTGGTTACACACAGAGGTCGCTCCATGCGCGTCGAACGGGTTCCATACCGCTTGATCACTGTCGCGGCAGCCGCGGTTTTCCTGGCTGCATGCGGAAAAAAAGAATCGGCACCGCCGCCGCAAACGCCGGAAGTCGGCGTCGTCACCGTCCAGCCGCAAGCCGTGCCGGTCTACAGCGAACTGCCGGGCCGTACCAGCGCATTCCTCGTTGCGCAGGTCCGCGCGCGGGTCGACGGCATCGTGCTGCGCCGTGAATTCACCGAAGGCACCGACGTCAAGGCCGGCCAACGTCTGTACAAGATCGATCCGGCGCCGTACCTCGCTGCATTGAACAGCGCGAAGGCGACGCTCGCGAAGGCGCAGGCGAACCTCGTCACGCAGAACGCGCTGGTCGCGCGCTACAAGGTGCTGGTGGCCGCGAACGCGGTCAGCAAGCAGGACTACGACAACGCGGTGGCCACCCAAGGGCAGGCCGCGGCGGACGTCGCGGCCGGCAAGGCGGCGGTCGACACCGCGCAGATCAATCTCGGCTACACGGATGTGGTCTCGCCGATCACCGGCCGCGTCGGCATTTCGCAGGTGACGCCGGGCGCGTACGTGCAGGCGAGCCAGGCGACGCTGATGTCGACGGTGCAGCAGCTCGATCCGGTCTATGTCGACCTGACGCAGTCGAGCCTCGACGGGCTGAAGCTGCGCCAGGACGTGCAGAGCGGCCGCCTGAAGACGAGCGGCCCGGGCGCGGCGAAGGTGTCGCTGATCCTGGAAGACGGCAAGACGTACTCCGAAGCCGGCAAGCTGCAGTTCTCCGACGTGACGGTCGACCAGGCCACCGGCTCGGTGACGATCCGCGCGGTCTTCCCGAACCCGGGCCGCGTGCTGCTGCCGGGGATGTTCGTGCGCGCACGGATCGAGGAAGGCGTGAACGAGAACGCGTTCCTGGTGCCGCAGATCGGCGTCACGCATGACCAGAAGGGCCAGGCGATCGCGATGGTGGTGAACGCGAGCAACAAGGTCGAGCCGCGTCCGCTGAAGACGGCGGGCATGCGCGGCCAGGACTGGATCGTCGAAGGCGGTCTGCAGGCGGGCGACCACGTGATCGTGCAGGGGGGCGAGAAGGTGCGTCCGGGCGCGACCGTGAAGTCGGTGGAGGCACAACTCGCACCGGCGGCCGGTGCCGCATCGGGTGTCGCCGCTGCCACCGCCGCGCCGGCTGCCGCCGGTTCCGGCGCCGCCGCCGCGTCCGGCGCCGCCGCATCGGGCGCAGCGCCGGCGAGCGCCGCCGCTGCTTCGAGCGCGCAATAACAGGGAGCCTGTTTCATGGCAAAGTTTTTTATCGATCGCCCGATCTTCGCGTGGGTGATCGCCATCATCCTGATGCTGGCCGGGGTTGCGGCGATCTTCACGCTGCCGATCGCGCAGTATCCGACGATCGCGCCGCCATCGATCCAGATCACCGCGAACTACCCGGGCGCTTCCGCGAAGACGGTGGAAGACACGGTGACGCAGGTGATCGAGCAGCAGATGAGCGGTCTCGACAACTTCCTGTACATGTCGTCGACGAGTGACGACTCGGGCAACGCCACGATCACGCTGACGTTCGCGCCGGGCACCAACGCCGACATCGCGCAGGTCCAGGTGCAGAACAAGCTGTCGCTCGCGACGCCGGTTCTGCCGCAGGTCGTGCAGCAGCTCGGTCTGTCGGTGACGAAGTCGAGCAGCAGCTTCCTGCTGGTGCTCGCCTTCAACTCCGAAGACGGCAGCATGAACAAGTACGACCTCGCGAACTTCGTGGCGTCGCACGTGAAGGATCCGATCAGCCGGTTGAACGGCGTCGGTACCGTCACGCTGTTCGGCTCGCAGTACGCGATGCGGATCTGGCTCGACCCGACCCGCCTGACGAACTACGGCCTCACGCCGGTCGACGTGACGAGCGCGATCACCGCGCAGAACGTGCAGATCGCGGGCGGCCAGATCGGCGGCACGCCGGCCAAGCCGGGCACCGTGCTGCAGGCGACGATCACCGAATCGACGCTGCTGCAGACGCCCGAGCAGTTCGGCAACATCCTGCTGAAGGTCAACCAGGACGGCTCGCAGGTGCGCTTGAAGGACGTCGCGCAAATCGGCCTCGGCGGCGAAAACTACAACTTCGACACGAAGTACAACGGTCAGCCGACCGCGGCACTCGGTATCCAGCTCGCGACCAACGCGAACGCGCTCGCGACCGCGAAGGCCGTGCGCGCGAAGATCGACGAGCTCGCACCGTTCTTCCCGCACGGCCTCGTCGTGAAGTATCCGTACGACACGACCCCGTTCGTGAAGCTGTCGATCGAGGAAGTGGTCAAGACGCTGCTCGAAGGTATCGTGCTCGTGTTCCTCGTGATGTATCTGTTCCTGCAGAACCTGCGGGCGACGATCATCCCGACGATCGCGGTGCCGGTCGTGCTGCTCGGCACGTTCGCGATCATGTCGCTGGTGGGCTTCTCGATCAACACGTTGTCGATGTTCGGCCTCGTGCTCGCGATCGGCCTGCTGGTGGACGATGCGATCGTGGTGGTGGAGAACGTCGAGCGCGTGATGGCGGAAGAGGGGCTGTCGCCGAAGGAGGCGACCCGCAAGGCGATGGGCCAGATCACCGGCGCACTCGTCGGCGTCGCGCTCGTGCTGTCGGCGGTGTTCGTGCCGGTCGCGTTCTCCGGCGGGTCGGTCGGTGCGATCTATCGTCAGTTCTCGCTGACGATCGTGTCGGCGATGGTGCTGTCGGTGCTGGTCGCGTTGATTCTGACGCCGGCCCTGTGCGCGACGATCCTCAAGCCGATCCCGCAGGGCCATCACGAAGAGAAGAAGGGCTTCTTCGGCTGGTTCAACCGCACGTTCAACAACAGCCGCGACAAGTACCACGTCGGCGTGCACCACGTGATCAAGCGCTCGGGCCGCTGGCTGATCATCTACCTGGTCGTGATCGTCGCGGTCGGCCTGCTGTTCGTGCGCCTGCCGAAGTCGTTCCTGCCCGATGAAGACCAGGGCCTGATGTTCGTGATCGTGCAGACGCCGTCGGGCTCGACGCAGGAAACGACCGCGAAGACGCTCGCGAACATTTCCGACTACCTGCTGAAGGACGAGAAGGAAATCGTCGAATCGGCGTTCACGGTCAACGGCTTCAGCTTCGCCGGCCGCGGCCAGAACTCGGGTCTCGTGTTCGTGCGCCTGAAGGACTACTCGCAGCGCCAGCACGCGAACCAGAAGGTCCAGGCGCTGATCGGCCGGATGTTCGGGCGCTATTCGGGCTACAAGGACGCGATCGTGATCCCGTTCAACCCGCCGTCGATTCCGGAACTCGGGACCGCCGCCGGCTTCGACTTCGAGCTGACGGACAACGCCGGTCTCGGCCACGACGCGCTGATGGCCGCACGTAACCAGCTGCTCGGGATGGCCTCGAAGGATCCGACGCTGCAGGGCGTGCGTCCGAACGGGCTGAACGATACGCCGCAGTACAAGGTCGACATCGATCGCGAGAAGGCGAATGCGCTCGGCGTGACGGCGGATGCGATCGACCAGACGTTCTCGATCGCGTGGGCGTCGAAGTACGTGAACAACTTCCTCGACACCGACGGCCGGATCAAGAAGGTGTACGTGCAGTCGGATGCGCCGTTCCGGATGACGCCGGAGGACATGAACATCTGGTACGTGCGCAACGGGTCGGGCGGGATGGTGCCGTTCAGCGCGTTCGCGACCGGTCACTGGACGTACGGTTCGCCGAAGCTCGAGCGTTACAACGGCGTGTCGGCGATGGAAATCCAGGGTCAGGCCGCACCGGGCAAGTCGACCGGTCAGGCGATGACCGCGATGGAAGGGCTCGCGAAGAAGCTGCCGGTCGGTATCGGCTATTCGTGGACCGGCCTGTCGTTCCAGGAAATCCAGTCCGGCTCGCAGGCGCCGATCCTGTACGCGATCTCGATCCTCGTCGTGTTCCTGTGTCTCGCGGCACTGTATGAAAGCTGGTCGATCCCGTTCTCGGTGATCATGGTGGTGCCGCTCGGCGTGGTCGGCGCACTGCTCGCGGCGACGATGCGCGGCCTCGAGAACGACGTGTTCTTCCAGGTCGGCCTGCTGACCACGGTGGGCTTGTCCGCGAAGAACGCGATCCTGATCGTCGAATTCGCGCGCGAACTGCAGATGACCGAGAAGATGGGGCCGATCGAGGCCGCGCTGGAAGCCGCGCGCCTGCGGCTGCGTCCGATCCTGATGACGTCGCTCGCGTTCATTCTCGGCGTGATGCCGCTCGCGATCAGCAACGGCGCGGGTTCGGCGAGCCAGCACGCGATCGGTACCGGCGTGATCGGCGGGATGATCACGGCGACGTTCCTCGCGATCTTCATGATCCCGATGTTCTTCGTGAAGATCCGCGCGATCTTCAGCGGCGAGAAGGAAGACGTCGACCAGGCGCTGCGTCTGGCTCAGGAGCACTCGCACCACGAAGAGAAGCCGGGCAACGGCGACGAAGGCAACAAGGGACAGTGATGATGCAAAAACACGCTTTGACTGCAATCGCGGTCGCGCTGCTGGCCACGGGCTGCACGATGGCGCCGCACTACACGCGGCCCGACGCGCCCGTCGCGCAGGCGTACCCGGCCGGCGGCGTCTATGCGACGCAGCCGGGCGCTGCCGGCGCGCGCAGCGCGAACGGCCAGGCGGCGACCGCCATCGGCTGGCGCGAATTCTTCGTCGATCCGCGCCTGCAGCGGCTGATCGAGATCGCGCTGAAGAACAACCGCGACCTGCGCGTGTCGGTGCTGAACATCGAGGCGGCGCGCGCGCAGTACCAGATCACGCGCGCGGGCCTGTTCCCGACGCTCGACGGCACGGGCACGGGCAGCATCCAGCGCGTACCGCAGGGCCTGTCGCAGACGGGTGCGCCGTATATCTCGCGGGCCTACAACGTCGGCGTTTCCGCGTCGTGGGAACTCGACCTGTTCGGTCGCGTGCAGAGCCTGAAGGACCAGGCGCTCGCGCAGTACCTGTCGACGTCGTACGCACGGCAGGCTGCCGAGATCTCGCTGGTGTCGCAGGTGGCGGATCAGTACCTGACGCTGCTGTCGACCGACGACCTGCTGCAGGTCACGGAAAACACGCTGAAGTCGGCCCAGGCGTCCTACGACCTGACCAAGCTGCAGTTCGACAACGGCACGGGCTCCGAGCTCGAGCTGCGTCAGGCGCAGACGGTCGTCGAGACGGCGCTCGCGAACCAGCAGGCGCAGGCGCGCGCGCGTGCGCAGGCGCTGAACGCGCTGGTGCTGCTGATCGGCGAGCCGCTGCCGGACGATCTGCCGGCGGGCATGCCGCTCGACGCGCAAAACCTGCTGACGGACGTGCCGGCCGGTCTGCCGTCCGACCTGCTGACGCGTCGTCCGGACGTGATGCAGGCCGAGCAGACGCTGCTGGCCGCGAACGCGAACATCGGCGCGGCGCGTGCGGCGTTCTTCCCGCGCATCTCGCTGACGGGCGCGTTCGGTACCGGCAGCCCGACGCTCGGCGGCCTGTTCAAGGCCGGCACCGCGGCGTGGTCGTTCGCGCCGCAGATCACGATGCCGATCTTCGAAGGCGGGCAGAACATCGCGAACCTGAACCTCGCGAACGTGCAGAAGCGCATCGAGATCGCCAACTACGAGAAGGCGATCCAGTCGGCGTTCCGCGAAGTGTCGGACGGGCTGGCCGCACGCGGCACGTACGACCAGCAGATCGCCGCGCTCGAGCGCAACGAGCACGCGCAGCAGCGTCGCTTCGACCTGTCGGACCTGCGCTACAAGAACGGTGTCGACAGCTACCTGTCGGTGCTGACCGCGCAGACCGACCTGTACTCGGCGCAGCAGTCGCTGATCAGCGCGCGCCTGGCACGCTGGACGAACCTCGTCACGCTGTACCGCGCACTGGGCGGCGGCTGGATCCAGCACGCGGGCGAGACGCCGCGCGCACCGGACGAGACGGTCGACTACGACAAGGCGGCTGCTCCGGCTGCTGCGTCGGCGGCAGCGACGAACGGGTAAGCGCGACGGCGGGCAGGAGCGGGCGACCGCGCCGGTTCGCCGAAGTCGCGGTCCCCGGGATGCGACAACGCCACGGACGAAGGTCCGTGGCGTTTTTTTTGTGCGGCCGGTTCGGTTGGCCGCGACCGCGGATCGTCATCACCGGCACCTCCGCTATCGTCGCTCAATCACTCGCCGCAAAGCAAAACGCCACGGCAAGCCGTGGCGTTTTTCCTTTTCCGTATCGCGCCGTCCTTCGGCGCGTCCGGGTCGGACCGATCAGTGATGCACGTCGGCCGGGCGTCCGTCGAAGTCGTGCCCTGCGCGGCGGATCTCGCAACGCGCGTCTTTCTCGCCTTTCACGCCGTTGAACACGACGTTCAGGATCACGGCGGTGGCCGACGCGAGCAGGATGCCGCTATGCAGGATCGGCGCGAGCGCCGGCGGCAGCTTCGAGAAGAAGTGCGGCGACACGACCGGCACGAGGCCCATGCCGACGCTCACGGCGACGATGAACAGGTTGTGCGAGTTGTTCACGAAGTCGACCTTCGACAGCACCTTGATGCCGTTCGCGGCCACCATCCCGAACATCACGATGCCCGCGCCGCCGAGCACGAACGGCGGCACCGACGCGACGACCTGCGCCATCTTCGGGAACAGGCCGAGCAGCACCAGGATCACGCCGCCCGTCGCGCAGACGAACCGGCTCTTCACGCCCGTCACGCCGATCAGGCCGACGTTCTGCGAGAACGACGTATGCGGGAACGAGTTGAAGATGCCGCCGATCAGCGTGCCGAGGCCGTCGACGCGCAGGCCGCGCACGAGGCGGTCCTGGTTGACCGGACGATCGACCATGTCGCCGACCGCGAGGAACATGCCGGTCGATTCGATGAACGTGACGAACATCACCGTGACCATCGTCGCGATCGACAGCGGGTCGAAGTGCGGCAGGCCGAAGTGGAACGGCATCACGAAGCCGACCCACGGTGCGTGCGCGACGCCGTCGGTATTCACGCGGCCGATCGCGAACGCGATCACGAAGCCGGCGACGATGCCGAGCAGCACCGAGATGTTCGCGAGGAAGCCGCGGCCGTACTTGTTGATCAGCAGGATCAGCGTGAGCACGAGCAGCGACAGGCCGAGGTAGACGGGGCTGCCGTATTCGGGGTTGCCGACGCCGCCGGCTGCCCAGTTGATCCCGACTTCCATCAGCGACAGCCCGATCACCGCGATCACGGTGCCGACCACGACCGGCGGGAAGAACCGCAACAGCTTGCCGATCATCGGCGCGAGCACGATGCCGATGATGCCGGCCGCGATGGTCGAGCCGAAGACGTCGAGAATGCCGAGGCCGGGGTTGGTGCCGATCGCGATCATCGGGCCGACGGCCGCGAACGTGCAGCCCATGATGACGGGCAGGCGGATCCCGAAGATCCACAGGCCGAGCGTCTGGATCAGCGTGGCGATGCCGCACGAAAACAGATCGGCGCTGATCAGGAACGCGATCTGGTCTTTCGGCAGCTTCAGCGCGCCGCCGACGATAAGCGGCACGGCGACGGCGCCGGCGTACATGACGAGGACGTGCTGGAGACCAAGCGTTACAAGCTTGCCGGTCGGCAGCACCTCATCGCACGGATGGACCGTGTTCGATTGCATCTGTCTCACTCCATGATCTTGTTTTCGGGGTGGTACGAAGTTATGCGGAATGCCACATCGCAACAAGAGCGCTGGGTTCTATTCCGTTCTTTGCTGGTTCGATATGCCTGGTCGGCATGAAACAGGGTGTCGATCATCGGGAAACTGCCGCTGGAGTGAGGTTCCCCGGTTTTATAGCCCTACAAAATAGCGCGGACCCCCGTGTCAAATATCGGCCGCTTTATGGTGTGTATCGCGACCGCGGCATAGTGGCAAAAACGACCGGAGCAAGATCGCGCCGGGTTAACCCGCGGGCGGCTGTTTTGGCGGGCAAGGTGCGGCCCGGCGAAGCCGGTCGTTCACGACCGTGTTTTCGCGTCGCCGCGCGGCCGAAAGCGTCGCAAAAATCGGGGCGCATGGCGCGATCCCGCTATCATCGATATCCGTCCACTCGACTACGCCATCCCGTCATGCGCCTGCTCGGAATCGACCTCGGCACCGGCTCCGTCAAACTCGTCACGCTCGATGCCGATGGCATCGAGCGCGCGGTGGCGAGCGAACCCTATGCGTTGTCGTCGCCGCAGCCCGGCTGGGCCGAAATCGCGCCCGACGTCTGGTGGCAGGCGCTCGTGCGGGCCGCCGCGCGGCTGCCGGCCGGCGAGCGCGCGCAGGTCGCCGCGATCGGCTTCTCCGGCCAGATGCATGGCGTCGTGCTGATCGACGCGGCCGGGCAGCCGGTGCGGCCCGCGCTGTTGTGGCCCGATACGCGCGCGGTGCGCGAAGCGGACGCGGCGGATTGGCCCGCCGCCGGTTTGCCCGTCGCACCGAATCCCGTCGCGCCCGGCATGGCGGGGCCGCTGTTGCGCTGGCTGGCCGCACACGAACCGCAGGCGCTGCGGGCCGCACGCTGGGCCGTGCAGCCGAAGGACTGGCTGCGCGTGGCGCTGGGCGGCGAGGTCGTGGCCGATCCGAGCGACGCGTGCGCGACCGCGCTCGCGACGCCGGACGGCGCATGGGATACGGCGCTGATCGAGTCGCTGGGCCTGCCGCTCGACCGATTCGCGCCGGTGCGGGCGTCGGGCGCGCGCTGCGGCGTGCTCGATGCGAAGGCCGCGGCGGCACTCGGGCTGCCGGCCGGCGTGCCGCTGGCGACGGGGGCGGCCGATACCGCGTGCGCGGCGCTCGGCAGCGGGCTCGTCGCGGCCGGCGACGCGCTGCTGACCACCGGCAGCGGCGGCCAGATCGTCGTGCTCGCGGATGCGCTGCCGCCCGCGCGGCGTGGGCTGCACCGCTATCGCGCGGCAGCCGGCGATGGTTATTACACGATGGCCGCGATGCAGAACGTCGGGCTCGCGCTCGAAGCCGTGCGCGGCTGGCTCGGCTATCCGGGCTGGGCGGATGCGTACGACGACGCGTTCGCGCAGCCGGCGTCCGAGCGGCTGTGCTTCCTGCCGTACCTGACGGGCGAGCGCTCGCCGTGGATGAATCCCGATGCGCGCGGCGGCTGGCTCGGGCTCGGGCTCGGCGACACGCGCGGCGCGATGATGCGCGCCGCATTCGAAGGTGTCGCGTTCGCGCTGCGCGCGGGGCTCGATGCGATCCGCGCGGCGAACCCGGCCGATCCGGTGACGACGCTGCGCCTCGCCGGCGGCGGCTCGGTCGATCCGCGCTGGCGCCAGTTGCTCGCGGATGCGCTCGGCGCGTCGCTGGACGCGGTCGATTGCCCGAACGCCGCGACGCGCGGTGCCGCGCTGCTCGCCGGCGTCGCGATCGGACACTGGCGCGACGACGCGCTGCGCACGCTGGCGCCGGCTGCGTCACCCGTCGCCGCGCCGCGCGACGATCGCGCGCTGGCCGCCCGTCATGCGCGTTTCATCGATCTGTATGCGCGAACGGATGCGTGGTTCACGAGCGGCGTTTAAACTCGGGCACTTGTCCTGGATTGTCCTGTTGCGACAGCGGTGACGCCTCGCGGCAAGCCGACGACCGTTTCCCGCGCGCGACGGGCAGCGGGATCGGAGATCATGCCGGACACGATACGGCTTCGCCGTGTCGCGCGGTACGGCTCGACCTGATCACGCATGCGCTGCCGCGCGAGATGCTCGACGACGGCGTCGACCCGATGAAGAAGGGCGAATCGATTCGCCCGATCGTGCTGTATTGAACGGAAGGGAACCCCATGCTCGAACTCGTTTCTTCGCATGCTTGCCACGGTGGCGAGCAACGCTTCTATCGCCACGATTCGAAGGCGATCGGCCTGCCGATGAAGTTCTCGGTGTACCTGCCGCCGCAGGCGGCGCACGGCCGCGTGCCGGCGCTGTTCTATCTCGCGGGGCTCACCTGCACCGAGGAGACGTTCGCGATCAAGGGCGGCGCGCAGCAGTACGCGGCGCAGCACGGCCTCGCGCTCGTGATGCCCGACACGAGCCCGCGCGGCGCGGGTGTGCCGGGCGAGTCGGAGGCGTGGGATTTCGGCGTCGGCGCGGGTTTCTATGTCGACGCGACGCAAGCACCGTGGTCGACGCATTACCGGATGGAGTCGTACGTGACGGGCGAGCTGCGCGAACTCGTCGCGGCCGAGCTGCCGATCGACGGCGCGCGGCTCGGAATCTTCGGCCACTCGATGGGCGGGCACGGCGCGCTGACGCTCGCGCTGCGTCACCCCGACCTGTACCGGTCGGTGTCGGCGTTCGCGCCGATCGCCGCGCCGACGCGCTGCCCGTGGGGCGAGAAGGCGTTCTCGGGTTATCTGGGTGCCGACCGCGAAGCGTGGAAACAGCACGACGCAAGCGAGCTCGTCGCGCGCGCGGATGCGCCGAAGTTCGCGGACGGCATTCTCGTCGACCAGGGCCTCGCCGACCAGTTCCTCGCGAACCAGCTGAACCCCGACGTGTTCGAAGCCGCGTGCGCGAAAGCCGGCCAGCCGCTGACGCTGCGCCGCCATGCGGGCTACGACCACGGTTACTACTTCATCTCGACGTTCATCGCCGATCACGTCGCGCATCATGCGCGGGTGCTGGCACGTTAGTGCGATAAACCGGCCGCGCCATCCGCCATCAGCGAGTGGCGCGGCGCTTCCACTTTCGCAGCGTGCGCAAGGCGAGCCAGGTCACCGGTATCACGACCGCAAGCGCTATCAGCAAATGCACGACGATGACGAGATCATCGCCCGACTCGCCGTCCCAGAATCCGGGAACATGCGTGACGAGCCAAGCCCACGCGCGCTCGGGTATCGGCGGTGCGAACGACTCGTGAGTGAGGCACAGCCGTGCAAGCGACACGGATGCCACGAGTACCCAAGCGGTCACCGCGGCTCGGTACGCGACTCGCTTCATTTGACTGTAATCGTGCCGTACGCACGCACGGAGGAGCCGGGGATCGGAACCGGCTTCTGCGCGATCAGCAAGTTTCTCAGTCGCGCGTAATCGATCGTCGATTCGATGGTCACGCATACCCTGCTGATTCCCTGCACGCCTTTGGGGGCGTGCCGACATGCGCGATTGCGCACCCTGTCGAGCGCCCGCTGAACGTCATGTGCGTCGCCGCAACAGGCTCGCCCCATACACGAGCGCGGACAGCGCGGTGATCCAGAAACTCGTCGGCCAGTCGGTGTGATACGCGAGCGCGATCCCGGCCCACGCTTCGAACAGCGCGAACAGCGCGGCGAGCAGCACGCCGGTCGACAGCCGCGTCGACACGTTCTGCGCGGCCGCGGCCGGCCCGACCAGCAGCGTGAACACGAGCAGCACGCCGACGATCTGCGTCGCCGCGGCCACCGCGAGCGCGCACACCGCGAGGAACAGCATCGACACCGTGCGCAGCGACACGCCCTTGGCTTCGGCCAGTTCGGGCTGCAGCGACGCGAACAGCAGCGGCCGCGCGATCAGCGCGAGCGCGACGAGGCTCACCGCGCCGATGCCTGCCAGCACCGCGAGCGTATCGTGGCTGACCGCGAGCACGTTGCCGAACAGCAGCGCGGTGACCTGCGTCGCGAACGACGTGTAGAAATGCAGGAACAGCAGCCCGAAGCCGAGCGCGCCCGACAGGATCACGCCGATCGCGACGTCGCGGCCGGCGAGCCGTTCGCCGAGCGCGCCCATCCCGATCCCGGCCGCGAGCGTGAAGCCGACCATCCCCCAGATCGGCGAGATGCCGAGCAGCACCGCGCCGGTCGCGCCGGTGAAGCCGACGTGCGACAGCGCGTGGCCGGCGAAGGTTTGTCCGCGCAGCACCAGGAAGTAGCCGACGATGCCCGCGAGCACCGCGACGATCCCCGACGCGGCGAACGCGTTGATCATGAAGTCGTATTCAAACATCGTGCGAATGCCCGGGATGAGCGTGTCCGTGGTGGTGGTGACCGTGATCGTGACCGCCGCCGCCGTGCGAGTGGCCGTCGTCGTCCTCGTGTTCGTGATCGTGCTTCTCGATTTCGACGTCGCCCGACATCACGAAGATCCTGCCGTTCACGCGCATCACGTCGATCGGCGAGCCGTACAGGCGCGACAGCACGGGTTTCGTGATCACCTCGTCGACGGTGCCGAGCGCCGCGACGCCGTTGCCGAGATACAGCACGCGGTCGAGCGCGTTCAGCAGCGGATTCAGTTCGTGCGCGGAAAACAGCACGGTGATGCCGAGCTCGCGCTGGACGTTGCGCACGAGTTCGACGACGCCGCGCTGGTGGTTCGGGTCGAGGCTGATCAGCGGCTCGTCGAGCAGCAGCAGCTTCGGGCTGCCGAGCAGGCACTGCGCGAGCAGCAGGCGCTGCCGCTCGCCGCCCGACAGTTCCGACAGCGGCCGGCGCGCGAGCGTCGGGCCGCCGACGAGGTCGAGCACGCGGTCGACGTCGCGCCGCGTCGCGGCGTTCGTGTGCGGCAGCCCCCAGCGGTGGCCGTCGGCGGCCATCGCGACGAAGTCGTAGCCGCGCATCCGGCGATTCGCGAGGCCGCTTCTGATCTGCGGCATGTAGCCGATCGACGCGTTGCCGCGCACGACCGGCACGCCGCCGACCGACAGCGTGCCACCCGTGACGGGCACGAGGCCGAGCACCGCGCGCATCAGCGTCGTCTTGCCCGCGCCGTTCGGCCCGAGCACGCCGACGAATTCGCCGGGTTCGATCGAGAAGCTCACGTTGCGCAGGATCGTGCGTCCGCCCAGTTCGAGCGTGACGCGATCGAGTGCGAGTGCGTGGGGAGTGGCGGTCATGTCGTAGCGTGAATCATTTCTTGCTGGCGGAAAGCGCGGCCGCGAGCGCGTCGAGCTGGCCGGCCATCCATTGCTGGAAGGTCTTGCCGGCCGGTTGCGTCTCGGTGACGCTGACGCTCGGCACGCCGCCGTCGCGCGCGACCTTCAGCAGGCGCTTGGTCATCGGCGCTTCGGCCTGGCTGTTGTAGATCAGCACGCGCACCTGCTTCTTGCGCAGGTCGTTCTCGAACGCGGCGACGTCCTGCGCGCTGGCTTCGGTGTCGTTCATCGTCGCGAGCTGGAAGCGCTGGTTGCGCATGTCGAGGCCGATCGCATCCGACATGTAGCCGAACACCGGCTCGGTGGCCGTCACCGGCACGCCCTTGTACTGCGCGCGCAGCGCGGCGACCTTGTCGTCGATCGGCTTCAGCGACGCGACGAACTTCTGCAGGTTCGCGTCGTAGTCGGCCTTGTTCGCCGGGTCGGCCCGGCCGAGCTCGGCCGCGATCGCGCGCGCCGCGGCCGGCATGGTCGCCGGGTCGTACCACAGGTGCGGGTTGTCGCCGGCCTTCTTGCCGACGAGATCCGCGACGACGATCGTCGCGCGCTTCGCCTGCTTCGATGCGGACAGCAGCTTGGCCATCCACGGGTCGTAGTTCGCGCCGTTGTAGATCACGACCTGCGCGTGCTGCAGCGCGCGCGCGGTCTTCGGGCTCGCTTCGAACAGGTGCGGATCCTGGTCGGGACTGCTGAGGATGCTGGTTACCGCGACATGGCGGCCGCCGATCTGCGACGCGACGTCGCCATAGAAATTCTCGGCGGCGACCACGTTGACGGTCGCGGCCTGCGCGAACGCGGGCGCCGCGATCGACAGCGCGGCAGCAGCAGCGGCCAGCAGGCGGGCAAGCGGCAGGGCGCGCCGCGGCGCGCGCTTCAGGGCAATGGACATGGAACTCCTCGTTGGAAGGGGCGGCGCCGTGCGCCGCGCGGTGCGGTGTCAGCGTTGCGCGGGCTTGCCCTTGCAGTGCCCGCACAGGCCGTTCAGCTCGACGACCTGGTGGTGGACTTCGAACCCGTGCGCGGGCTCGCTCGCGGACAACTGTTTCGCGAGGTCGCTGCCCGGGATCTCGACGGTCTCGCCGCACGAATCGCAGATCAGGAACTGGCCTTCGTGCGGCACGCCGATCTCGCAGCACGCGAAGAACGCGTTCTTCGATTCGATCCGGTGGATGAAGCCGTGCTCGACGAGGAAATCCAGCGCGCGATAGACGGTCGTGGGCGGCACGCGGCCGCGTTGGGGCTCGAGCTCGGCGAGCAGGTCGTACGCGCCGATCGGGCGCTGCGCGGCCAGCACGCGTTCGTAGACCTGGCGGCGCAGCGGCGTCCACGCGAGCCCGTGCTCGGCGGCGAATGCGTCGGCCCGGGACAGCCGGGCGTCGATGGGCGATGAGGTGGCCATGGCGTGAAGCAGGCAATGAAACGAAGTATCGCGATGATATAACGTATCTCCATGCCGTGCAGCCCGAATTCCTGCCGATGCACGCGCTCTGTCCCCTTCAGCGCCGTTTCAGCCGCGCCGCACCCAGCCCGCCGCGCCTTGCCGGGCGCGGGTCGCCGGCCGGCGCACGGCGCGGCCGTGCCGCAGCGCATCATCGAAAGCCGCCGTGTCGCCTTGACAGCATGAATCGCGTATCCGATCATTCGATCAACAACAGAGCAATTGATCGGCCGGCGAGCGTTCGCTCACCTCGCGGCCTTCGTGCAGCAGAACGAACCGGAGACAACCAGTGAGACTGGCAGACAAGGTCGCGATCCTGACGGGCGCGGCAAGCGGCATCGGCGAAGCGGTCGCGCAACGCTATCTGGACGAGGGCGCGCGCTGCGTGCTGGTCGACGTGAAGCCGCCGAGCGGCTCGCTCGCGCGGCTGATCGAGCAAAATCCCGGCCGGGCGGTGGCCGTTACCGCGGACGTCACGCGCCGCGACGACATCGCGCGCATCGTCGCGACCGCGGTCGAGCGCTTCGGCGGCGTCGACATCCTGTTCAACAACGCGGCGCTGTTCGACATGCGCCCGCTCCTCGACGAATCCTGGGACGTGTTCGACCGGCTGTTCGCGGTCAACGTGAAAGGGCTGTTCTTCCTGATGCAGGCGGTCGCGCAGCGGATGGTCGAGCAGGGCCGCGGCGGCAAGATCGTCAACATGTCGTCGCAGGCGGGGCGTCGCGGCGAGGCACTCGTTTCGCACTACTGCGCGACCAAGGCCGCGGTAATCAGCTATACGCAGTCGGCCGCGCTCGCGCTCGCACCGCACCGGATCAACGTGAACGGCATCGCGCCGGGCGTGGTCGACACGCCGATGTGGGAGCAGGTCGATGCGTTGTTCGCGCGCTACGAGAACCGGCCGCTCGGCGAGAAGAAGCGGCTCGTCGGCGTTGCCGTGCCGCTCGGGCGGATGGGCGTGCCGGGCGACCTGACGGGCGCCGCGCTGTTCCTCGCGTCGGCCGACGCCGACTACATCACCGCCCAGACGCTGAACGTCGACGGCGGCAACTGGATGAGCTGAAGTGGCGCCGCTCGCACGCTTACCCCTGGCGTTCGTGCCGCGCGCGGCCGCCGCCGCACGAGGACACGCATGATGGCGGAGATCGTGGTTGCCGGCGAACTGCTGGCCGAATTCGTCGCCGCCGAGCGCGGCCAGGGCTTCGACGTGCCGGGCCTGTTCGCGGGCCCGTTCCCGAGCGGCGCGCCGGCGATCTTCGCCGACCAGGCCGCGCGGCTCGGCGTGCGCGTCGCGTATGCGGGCTGCGTCGGCCGCGACGCGTTCGGCGACGCGATCGTCGCGCGGCTCGAGCGCGATGGCGTCGACGTCGCGCGCATCCGCCGCGTCGCACGTCCGACCGGCACCGCGTTCGTCGCGTATCGCGACGACGGTTCGCGCAGCTTCGTGTTCAGCCTGTCGACCAGCGCGGCCGCGTGCGTCGACGCATCCGACGTCGACACCGCGATGTTCGACGGCTGCCGCTACTTCCACGTGATGGGCTCGTCGCTGACGAGCGAATCGGCGATCGCGGCGGTCCAGCGCGGCGTGATCGAGGCGGCGCGCGCCGGCGCGAAGGTGTCGTTCGACCCGAACGTGCGGCCCGAGATGCTGAGCTTCCGCCCGATGCGCGCGGCGCTCGACACGCTGCTCGCCGCGTGCCACCTGTTCCTGCCGAGCGAGGCCGACCTGCCGTTCTTCTGCGGGCCGCAGCCGGCCGAGCGCGCGATCGCCGGGCTGCTCGCGACGCATCCGCTGCTCGAACGCGTCGTGCTCAAGCGCGGCGCGGCCGGCAGCGTGGCGTTCGACCGCGCGAGCCGCGTTGACGCGCCGGCTTATCCCGTCGACGAACGCGACCCGACCGGCGCCGGCGACTGCTTCGGCGGCACGCTGGTCGCGAGTCTCGTCACCGGCCTGCCGATCGACGTCGCACTGCGCCGCGCGAACGCGGCCGGCGCGATCGCGGTCACGCGGCGCGGCCCGATGGAGGGCAACAGCAGCGCGGCCGAGATCGACCGCTTCCTGACCGAACGAGGTGTCGCATGCCCGGCCTGACTTCCACTGCCGAACGCCCGCGCAGCGCGCACGCCGGCGCCGTGCTGCGAATGATCTTCGACGCGAACCGCGCGCAGGCGCAGCGCGGCATCTATTCGGTCTGCAGCGCGCACCGGCTCGTGCTGGAGGCCGCGTGCGAGGCCGCGCGCGCGGACGGCTCGCCGCTCCTGATCGAGGCGACCTGCAACCAGGTGAACCATCTCGGCGGCTATACGGGCATGACGCCCGCCGATTTCCGGCGCGACGTCGATGCGATCGCGCAGCGCTGCGGGCTCGCGCCGTCGGCGCTGGTGCTCGGCGGCGATCATCTGGGACCGAACCCGTGGCGGCACCGCCGCGCGGCCGACGCGATGCGCGAAGCGGCCGCGATGGTCGCCGCGTATGTCGAAGCCGGGTTCGAGAAGATCCATCTCGATGCGAGCATGGCGTGTGCGGACGATCCGGCGCGGCTCGACGACCGGACGATCGCCGCGCGCGCGGCCGGGCTGTGCCGCGCGGCCGAAGACGCGGCGGCGCGCGCCGGCGTCGCGCCCGTCTACGTGATCGGCACCGAGGTGCCGACGCCGGGCGGCGAAGTGGCCGGCGACGCAGCCGGCGATGCGATCGCGCGGATCGCGGTCACGCGCAGCGACAGCATCGCGGCGACGCTCGACGCGCATCGCAGCGCATTCGCGGCGGCCGGGCTCGACGACGCATGGACGCGCGTGGTCGCGATCGTCGCGCAGCCGGGCGTCGATTTCGACGATCGCCACGTGCTCGACTACGACAGCGCGAAGGCCGCATCGCTCGGTGCAAGCATCCTGCGCACGCCGCGCCTCGTGTTCGAAGCGCATTCGACCGACTACCAGACCGAAGGCGCGCTCGCCGCGCTCGTGCGCGACCACTTCGCGGTGCTGAAGGTTGGCCCCGCGCTGACCTTCGCGCTGCGCGAGGCGCTGTTCGCGCTCACCTTCATCGAGGACGCGCTGATCGGCGACGGCGCGCAGCGCTCGCGGTTGCGCGACGTGGTCGATGCCGCGATGCGCGCGCAGCCCGAGCACTGGGCGCCGTACTACCGCGGCGACGAGACCGAGCAGCGGCTCGCGCGCCAGTTCAGCTACAGCGACCGGATCCGCTACTACTGGCTGCAGCCGGCCGTCGCGGCGGCGGTCGAGCAGTTGTTCGACAACCTCGCGCGGCAACCGGTGCCCGAAACGCTCGTCGCGCAGTGGCTGCCGGACGTGTACGCGGCGTGCCGCGCGGGTGGCCTCGCGAAGGAGCCGCGCGCCTGGGTGCGCCACCGGATACGCGACGTGATCGCGCACTATGCGCGCGCGTGCGGGATGCAGCGGCCGGCGTGACGGGCCGCGAAGGAAGTGCAGCAACGCGACACACGCAATACGCAATACGCAACACCGACGACAGTTCGAACAATCACAGGAGACATGCCATGCAACGAAAGATGCTCGATGCCGCCGTACGCTGCTTCGCCGGGGCCGCGCTCGCGACGGCCGCGTGCGCGGCGTCCGCCGGCACGCTGACGATCGCGACGCTGAACAACCCGGACATGATCGAGTTGAAGAAGCTGTCGCCGGCGTTCGAGAAGGCGAACCCGGATATCAAGCTGAACTGGGTGATCCTCGAGGAGAACGTGCTGCGCCAGCGCGCGACCACCGACATCACGACCGGCAGCGGCCAGTTCGACGTGATGGCGATCGGCACCTACGAGACGCCGCAGTGGGGCAAGCGCGGCTGGCTCGCGCCGATCACGGGGCTGCCCGCCGACTACGACCTGAACGACATCGTGAAGACCGCACGCGACAGCCTGTCGTACAACGGCCAGCTGTATGCGCTGCCGTTCTACGTCGAGAGCTCGATGACGTTCTACCGCAAGGACCTGTTCGCTGCGAAGGGGCTCAAGATGCCCGACCAGCCGACCTACGACCAGATCGCCGAGTTCGCGGACAAGCTCACCGACAAGGCGAAGGGCACCTACGGGATCTGCCTGCGCGGCAAGGCCGGCTGGGGCGAGAACATGGCGTACGTGTCGACGGTCGTGAACACGTTCGGCGGGCGCTGGTTCGACGAGAACTGGAACGCGCAGCTCACGTCGCCGGAATGGAAGAAGGCGATCGGCTTCTACGTGAACCTGCTGAAGAAGGACGGCCCGCCGGGAGCGAGCTCGAACGGCTTCAACGAGAACCTGACCCTGACCGCGTCGGGCAAGTGCGCGATGTGGATCGACGCGACGGTCGCGGCCGGGATGCTCTATAACAAACAGCAGTCGCAGGTCGCCGACCGGATCGGCTTCGCCGCCGCGCCGGTCGCCGCCACGCCGAAGGGCTCGCACTGGCTGTGGGCGTGGGCGCTGGCCGTGCCGAAGACGTCGAAGCAGCAGGACGCCGCGCGCAAGTTCATCGCGTGGGCGACGTCGAAGCAGTACATCGAGATGGTCGGCAAGGACGAAGGCTGGGCGTCGGTGCCGCCGGGCACCCGCACGTCGACCTACCAGCGCGCCGAGTACAAGGCCGCCGCGCCGTTCTCGGACTTCGTGCTGAAGGCGATCGAGACGGCCGACCCGAACGATCCGTCGCTGAAGAAGGTGCCGTACACGGGCGTGCAGTACGTCGGGATTCCTGAATTCCAGTCGTTCGGCACGGTGGTCGGGCAGGCGATCGCGGGTGCGGTGGCCGGCCAGATGACGGTCGACCAGGCGCTCGCCGCCGGGCAGGCGGCGGCCGACCGCGCGGTCCGGCAGGCCGGCTACAAGAAGTAACGCGGCTGGCACCGTGCGCGCCGCCGCGCACGGTGCGCGTCGCCGATGCAGAAAGGCGGGCCGCCCGTTCGTGCCCGCGTCTCAACCGGAGGGACTCCGATCATGCGTCATTTGCGTCTTCCCCTGAGCCACGCGTCGCCGGTCGGCGATGCATCGTCGCCGCCGGGCGCGCCGCGCCGCGCGCGCGGCGGCGCCAGCTGGCTCGTGTCGCCGTCCGTCGCGGTGCTGCTGCTGTGGATGTCGATCCCGCTCGCGATGACGATCTGGTATTCGTTCTCGCGCTACAACCTGCTGAACCCGGACGTGAAGGGCTTCGCCGGGATCGACAACTACCGCTTCCTCGCGACCGATCCGTCGTTCCTGCCCGCGATCTGGCACACGCTCGTGCTGATCGGCGCGGTGCTCGCGATCACCGTGGTCGGCGGCGTGCTGATGGCCGTGCTGTTCGACCGCAAGTTCTACGGGCAGGGCGTGGCCCGCCTGCTCGCGATCGCGCCGTTCTTCGTGATGCCGACGGTCGCCGCGCTGATCTGGAAGAACATGATCCTGCATCCGGTGTACGGGCTCGTCGCGAACGCGATGCGCGCGCTCGGGATGACGCCGATCGACTGGTTCGCCGATTACCCGCTCACCGCCGTGATCATCATCGTCGCGTGGCAGTGGCTGCCGTTCGCGTTCCTGATCCTGTTCACCGCGATCCAGTCGCTCGACCAGGAGCAGAAGGAAGCCGCGCGCATCGACGGCGCGGGCCCGATCGCGATGTTTTTCTACATCACGCTGCCGCACCTGAAGCGCGCGATCGCCGTGGTCGTGATGATGGAGACGATCTTCCTGCTGTCGATCTTCGCGGAGATCTACACGACGACGGGCGGCGGCCCGGGCGATGCGACGACCAACCTGTCGTACCTGATCTATGCGCTCGGCCTGCAGCAGTTCGACGTCGGCCTCGCATCCGCGGGGGGGATCATCGCCGTCGTGGTCGCGAACGTCGTGTCGTTCTTCCTGGTGCGGATGCTCGCGCGCAACCTGAAGGGGGAGTACGAGAAATGAGCGACCTGACTTTGGAAGGCCGGCGCGCGCCGGCTGCATTCGACCTCGTGCGGCGCGCGCTGCCCGGTGCGCTCGCGTGGCTGCTCGCGCTGCTGCTGTTCTTCCCGATCTTCTGGATGGCGATCACCGCGTTCAAGACCGAGCAGCAGGCGTATGCGTCGACGCTGTTCTTCATGCCGACGCTCGACAGCTTCCGCGAGGTGTTCGCGCGCAGCAACTACTTCTCGTTCGCGTGGAACTCGGTGCTGATCTCGGCCGGCGTCACGGTGATCTCGCTGCTGCTCGCGGTGCCGGCGGCCTACGCGATGGCGTTCTTCCCGAACCACCGCACGCAGAAGGTGCTGCTGTGGATGCTGTCGACCAAGATGATGCCGTCGGTCGGCGTGCTCGTGCCGATCTACCTGCTGTGGAAGAACGCGGGGCTGCTCGATACCGTGTCGGGCCTCGTGATCGTGTACACGCTGATCAACCTGCCGATCGCGGTGTGGATGACCTTCACGTACTTCAACGAGATCCCGAAGGACATCCTCGAAGCGGGGCGCATCGACGGCGCGTCGACGTGGCAGGAGATCGTCTACCTGCTGATGCCGATGGCGCTGCCGGGGCTCGCGTCCACCGCGCTGCTGCTCGTGATCCTGTCGTGGAACGAGGCGTTCTGGAGCATCAACCTGTCGAGCTCGAACGCCGCGCCGCTGACCGTGTTCATCGCGTCGTACTCGAGCCCCGAGGGGCTGTTCTGGGCGAAGCTGTCCGCGGCTTCCCTGCTCGCGGTCGCGCCGATCCTGATCGTCGGCTGGCTGTCGCAGAAGCAGCTCGTGCGCGGGCTCACGTTCGGGGCGGTCAAATGAGCGCTACCGGCGAAGGTGCGGCCGGCGAACGCGCGTTCGGTCACGGGATGAACGTGCTGATCTGCGACTGCGACGGCGTGCTGATCGACAGCGAGGCCGTCGCCGCCGACGTGATCGTGCGCGAGCTCGATGCGCGCTGGCCGGGTGTCGACGCGCGGCCGGCGGTGATGCCGCTGCTCGGGCTGCGCATCGAGCGCGTGCTGGCCGGCGCGGGCGAGGCCGTCGGCCGCACGCTGTCGGCCGGCGACGTCGACGCGATCCGCCGCGCGGTCGAGGCGGCGGCCGTCAACGCGCCGATGGTCGACGGCATCGACAAGGCCCTCGCGGCGCTCAACCTGACGACCGCGTGCGCGAGCAACAGCTACCGCGCGTACGTCGAGGCGGCGCTCGCGCGCACCGGCCTCGCGCGCTTCTTCGGCGACCGGCTGTTCTGCGCGGACGCCGTGGCGAGGCCGAAGCCGGCGCCCGACGTGTATCTCGCGGCCGCGCGTGCGCTCGGCGCGGTGCCCGCGCAGTGCCTCGTCGTCGAGGACAGCGTGACCGGCATCACCGCGGCCGCCGCGGCCGGCATGACCGTGCTCGGCTTCGTCGGCGGCGGGCATGCGTCGGCCGCGCAGATCGACGCGTTGCGCGGGATCGGCGCGCGTCACGTATTCGACGACATGCACGAGCTGCCCGGCTACGTCGCGCGCTGGCAGGCGACTGGCGCGGTGCTGCCGGGCTAGCAACCAGGAACGAATGCGCGCCGCCTTCAACGCGGCGCATCACGAACGAACGGAGACAGACCATGGCAAGCGTGCTCCTGCGCAACATCGCGAAGCGCTACGACGACACCGAAGTGCTGCGCAACGTGAACCTCGACATCGCCGACGGCGAATTCGTCGTGTTCGTCGGGCCGAGCGGCTGCGGCAAATCCACGCTGATGCGGATGATCGCCGGGCTCGAGGACATCTCGAGCGGCGAGCTGCTGATCGACGGCGCGAAGGTCAACGACGTGCCGAGCGCCAAGCGCGGCATCGCGATGGTGTTCCAGTCGTATGCGCTGTACCCGCACATGACGCTGTACGACAACATGGCGTTCGGCCTGAAGCTCGCCGGCGCGAAGAAGCCCGAGATCGACCAGGCGGTGAAGCAGGCCGCGAAGATCCTGCACATCGACCACCTGCTCGACCGCAAGCCGAAGCAGCTGTCGGGCGGCCAGCGGCAGCGCGTCGCGATCGGCCGCGCGATCACGCGCAAGCCGAAGGTGTTCCTGTTCGACGAGCCGTTGTCGAACCTCGACGCGGCGCTGCGCGTGAAGATGCGGCTGGAATTCGCGCGGCTGCACGACGAGCTGAAGACCACGATGATCTACGTGACGCACGACCAGGTCGAGGCGATGACGCTCGCCGACAAGATCGTCGTGCTGTCGGGCGGCGCGGTGCAGCAGGTCGGCACGCCGAACGCGCTGTACCACGCGCCGGCCAACCAGTTCGTCGCGGGCTTCATCGGCTCGCCGAAGATGAACTTCCTGAAAGGCACCGTCGAGTCGGTCGACGCGGCCGGCGTGCTGGTGCGCTTCGGCAGCGGCGAGACGCAGCGCGTCGCGGTCGAGGCGGCCGGGCTGCTGCGCGGCGCGGCGGTGACCGTCGGCGTGCGGCCCGAGCATCTGATGGTGGGGCAGGCGGAGACCGGCGTGGCCGCGCGGACGATGGCCGTCGAATCGCTCGGCGATGCCGCGTACCTGTATGCGGAGTCGGCGGTCGCGCCGGACGGGCTGATCGCGCGGATTCCGCCGCTCGACATGTACCGCACCGGCGAGGCGCTGCACGTGCATGCGCAGGCCGAGCACTGCCACCTGTTCGACGAGCAAGGCCAGGCGTTCCGGCGCTTGAGCGCGCACGCGAAGGCGGCGTGAGGGCGCGCGCCGGTCAGAGCCGCAGGTGGTCGGCCATGTAATCGACGAAGGCACGCAGTTTCGGCGTCGGATGGCGGCCTGACGGCCACAGGACGTAGATCGGCGTGCAGCTCGCGACGTGTTCGTCGAGCACCGCGCACAACGTGCCGTCGTCGAGCGCGTCGCGCACGAAGAACTCGGGCAGGCACGCGATGCCGAGCCCGCGCAGCGTGAAGCACAGGCGCGCTTCCGCGCTGTTGCTGACCATCGCGACCGGCACCTCGGGCGGCGTACTCGCATGCGGCACGCGCAGCGGCCAAGTCTCGAGCTTGCCGCTGCTCGGAAAGCGGTAGTGCAGGCAGCGATGCTGCGCGAGATCGGCCGGCGTGCGCGGCGTGCCGTGCCGCGCGAGGTAGTCGGGCGACGCGACGAGGTGCTGGCGGAAATGGCGGAGCAGCCGCGACGACAGCCGCGAATCCGTCGGCTGGCCGGTGCGCAGCACCGCGTCGAAGCCTTCCTCGACGACGTCGACGAGGCGGTCGCTGAAATCGATGTCGAGTTCGATCTCCGGATATGCGGCCATGAAATCGGCGAGCAGCGGCAGCAGCAGCGTGCCGATCGTCGGCAGGCTCACGCGCAGGCGCCCGCGCGGCGCTTCGGCGCTGTGCGTCAGTTCCTGCTCGGCCGCGTCGATCTCGGCGATCACGCGTCGGCACCGTTCCAGGAAGCGCGTGCCTTCCGCGGTCAGCGTGATGCTGCGCGTGCTGCGGTGAAAGAGCCTTACGTTCAGCCGCGCCTCGAGCCGCGCGATGCGCTTGCCGATCGCCGACGCCGACAGCCCGAGCGCGCGGCCGGCCGCGACGAAACTGCGCGTTTCCGCGACCTGGACGAACACGACGAAGCCGCCAAGATTTTCCATGCTGGTTCTCGATTGCGGACATCGATGTCCGGAGTGTCCGGAACTCTAACCCGGTTTTTCTTCTCGCGCCGGCTCCCTACGATGGGCGTTCCTTCACTGTTCGAGGTCACGCCATGTCATCCCTGCCTGTCACCGCCCACCGCGCCGAACCGGATGCCGACGCCGCGCTGCCCGAGCGCCTCGACGCCGCGCTCGATCGCGCGCTGGCCGATGCGCGCGTGGTCGGCGCGGTCGTGCTGGTCGCCCGCCACGGCCAACTTCGCTATGCGCGCGCGGCCGGTCTGGCCGATCGCGAGGCCGGCTCGCCGATGCGGGAGGACACGCTGTTCCGGCTCGCATCGGTGTCGAAGCCGATCGTGACGGCCGCCGCGATGCGGCTGGTCGCGGCGGGGCGCATCGGGCTCGACGAGCCGGTCGCGCGCTGGTTGCCCGCGTTCCGGCCGACGCTGCCCGACGGCACGCCGGCCGACATCACGTTGCGTCATCTGCTGTCGCATACGGCCGGGCTCGGCTACCGCTTCCTCGAAGCCGACGCCGACGGCCCGTATGCGCGTGCCGGCGTGTCCGACGGGATGGACCGCGCGGACCTGTCGCTCGCGGAGAACGTGCGGCGCATCGCCGGCGTGCCGCTGCGGTTCGCGCCCGGCACGTCGTGGGACTACTCGCTCGCGACCGACGTGGTCGGCGCGCTGATCGAGGCGGTCGACGGCCGGCCGCTCGCCGAAGCCGTGGCCGCGCTCGTCACGACGCCGCTCGGGATGACCGACACCGCGTTCTACTCGAATGACGCCGCGCGCTTCGCGACGCCGTACGTCAGCACGCCGGGCGCGCCGCGCCGGATGGCCGACGACGATCTCGCGCCGGTGTACGACGGCACGGTCGGCATCCGCTTCGCGCCGGCGCGCGCGTTCGACGCGGCCGCGTGGCCGTCGGGCGGCGCGGGAATGGTGGGCACCGCGCTGGACTGCATGACGCTGCTCGATGCGTTGCGCACCGGCCGCGACGGCTGGCTCGCGCGCCGCTGGATCGACGAGATGGCGCGCGTGCAGCCGGGCGCGCACGACCTGCCGGACGCGCCGGGATTCGGTTTCGGGCTCGGTTTTTCGGTGCTGCGCGATCCGGCGGCCGCGCAGTCGCCGGAGTCGGTCGGCACGTGGCGCTGGGGCGGTGCGTACGGGCATGCGTGGTTCGTCGACCGCGCGGCCGGGCTGACGGTCGTCGCGCTGACCAATACGTTGTACGAAGGGATGCACGGGCGTGTCGTCACCGACGTGCGCGACGCGGTGTATGGCGTCGACGACCGGAGCGCGGCATGAGCGGGTGCGTATCCGTTCCCGACCGCGCTTCCGACCGCGTCGCCGACCCGGCGTCCGGTCTGTCCGCACCGGTGCGCGAACGCCTGCCGGTCGCGAACCTGCTGGCGCTCGCCACCGCCGGGTTCATCACGATCCTCACCGAAGCGTTGCCGGCCGGCTTGCTCCCGTTGATGAGCATCGACCTGCGCGTGACCGAGGCGTTGATCGGCCAGCTCGTGACCGTCTACGCGCTCGGCTCGATCGTCGCGGCGATCCCGCTCGTCGCCGCGACGCGCGCGATGCGCAGGCGCCGGCTGCTGCTCGCGGCGCTTGCGGGGTTCGTCGTGTCGAATGCGTTGACGGCAGCGTCGCCGTATTACGCGCTCACGCTCGCCGCGCGCTTCGTCGCGGGCATGTCGGCCGGGCTGTTGTGGGCGCTCCTGGCCGGCTATGCGAGCCGGATGGTCGACGCATCGCTGCGCGGCCGGGCGATCGCGGTCGCGATGCTCGGCGCGCCGGTCGCGATGTCGATCGGCATCCCGGCCGGCACCGCGCTCGGCGCGATGTTCGGCTGGCGCATCGCGTTCGCGGGCATCACGGTCGCGGCGCTCGCGCTGATCGGCTGGATCCGGCTGCGCGTGCCCGACTATCCGGGGCAGCCCGCCGGCGCCCGCGAGCCGGTGCTCGGCGTGATCGCACTGCCCGGCGTGCGGCCGGTGCTGGTCGTGATGTTCGCCTATGTGCTCGCGCACAACATGCTGTACACGTACGTCGCGCCGTTCCTTGCCGGCGTGCGGATGGGCGCGCAGGTCGATGCGGTGCTGTTCGTGTTCGGTATCGCGTCGCTGGTCGGCATCGCGCTGACGGGCGCATGGATCGGCGCCGCGCAGCGGCGGCTGACGCTCGCGAGCATCGCGCTGTTCGCGCTTGCGGCGGCGATGCTCGGTGCCGGGTCCGGGATGACGATCGTTTATGCGGGTGTCGCGCTGTGGGGGCTCGCGTTCGGCGGCGCGCCGACGCTGTTCCAGACGGCCACCGCGAACGCGGCGGGCGATGCGGCCGACGTCGCGCAGTCGATGCTCGTGACGGTGTGGAACCTCGCGATCGCGGGCGGCGGCATCGCGGGCGGGATGCTGCTCGGCGCGACGGGCGCGGGCGCGATTCCGTGGGTGCTGGTCGCGCTGCTGGCGGCGGCGTGGCTCGGCGCATGGTGCGCGCGCCGGCATGCGTTTCCGGCGCCGCGCGCGGCCGCGTGAGCGTGCGGCGGCGTCAGGCCGCCTTCGCGTCGAGCGCCGCGCGTGCGCAGGTTTCGTCGGTGACGAGCCCCGACAGCCAGCCGCCGCGCAGCGCGGCGATCACCGCGTCGCGCTTCTTCGGGCCGCCCGCGAACGCGATCGTCGGGCGCTTCGGCGGCGCGTCGAGCGCGACGCTCGTCACGCGCGCGCTCGTCGACACGTCGACGAGCCGGCCCTGCGCATCGATCGGCACGCCGAGCAGTTCGGCCACCGCGCCGAGCGCGGTCATCTCGTCGCGTTCCTGTTCGGTGATGAAGCCGTCCTCGTAGAGCGGGCAGTGCGGGCCGATGTTGCCGATCCCGACGAACGCGACGTCGGCCTGCGCCGACAGCGCGTCGACGATCCGGTACAGCCGGTGATTGCACCATTGCGCGCGCTCGGCGTCGCTGTCGGCGAACAGCGGCGCGGGCAGCAGGAAGTGCTTGCCGCCGGTCTTCTCGGAGATGTACTGCGCGACGTCGTAGCGGTTCGACGAGCCGTCGGCCGCGATCGCGCCGACCATCGACACGAGCCGGTGCTGCGGCCGCTCGATCTGCGCGATCTGCGCGACCGCCGCCTTCAGCGTCCGGCCGCTGCTGACGGCGATCACCATCGGGCGCGTCTCGTTCAGGTAGCGCTCCATCACCTGCGCGCCGGCGACCGCGAGCTTGCGGTCGATCGCTTCGGCCGCATCGGCATCGACGGGCACGACTTCGCACATCGTGAGCCCGTAGCGTTTCGACAGCTGCGCGCCGAGCTCGAGGCAGTCGGCGAGCTGGTGATCGACGCGCACGCGGATCAGGTTCTTCTCGACCGCGAACGCGACGAGGCGCTGCGCGACCGGGCGCGACACCTGCAGCTTCTCGGCGATTTCGTTCTGCGTGTCGCCCGCGACGTAGTAGAGCCACGCGGCACGCGTGGCGAGATCGAGTTTTTCTGAGGACTTGGACAAGATAGCGGTTCGGTTCGGATCTGGGGGGGCCGCCCGCGGACCGGCCGTCGGGCGGCGCAATGGCATCCACTGTAACGCATGCGCGGCGTGCGGCCGACGGCCGCCCTGCGTCGCCGCCTACGCGAGCCGCGCGCGCGACGGTTCGTAAAGCGGGCGCACGTGGCGATACAGCGCGCGGAACGCGTCGAGGCGCTCGCGCAGCAGCGCATGACGCGCGGCGTCGGGCACGTATTCGGCGCGCACCGGCGGCTTGGTCAGCACGACTTGCGGATCGCCGCCGACGGCGAGCCAGCCCAGCCGCGCGGCGCCGAGTGCCGCACCCGTTTCGCCGCCGCCGTGCTGGCAGGTGCGCACGTCCAGCGCGTCGGCGATCAGCTGCGCCCAGAACGCGCTGCGCGCGCCGCCGCCGATCAGCGACAGCCGGTCGGTTTCGACGCCGGCCGCGTGCAGCGCGTCGAGGCCGTCCGCGAGGCCGAGCGTCACGCCTTCGAGCACCGCGTAGCCGAGATGCGCGCGCTCGGTCGCATGCGTCATCCCGAAGAACACGCCCTGCGCATACGGATCGTTGTGCGGCGTGCGTTCGCCGGACAGGTAGGGCAGGAACAGCGGCGCCGTCGCGAGTGCGTCCGCGTCGAGCGCCGCGATTTCGGCGAGCAGCGCCGGCTCGTCGGTGCCCGTCAGCTTGCAGACCCAGCGCAGGCAACTCGCGGCCGACAGCACGACGCTCATCAGTTGCCAGCGATCGGGAATCGCGTGGCAGAACGCATGCACGGCCGACGCCGGATTCGGCATGAAGCGGTCGCCGACCACGCTCAGCACGCCCGACGTGCCGAGCGACACGAAGCCGTCGCCCGCGTGGATCGCGCCGATGCCGAGCGCGCTCGTCGCGTTGTCGCCGCCGCCGCCCGCCACCACGACGGCCTCCGACAGCCCGAGTTCGCGCGCGACGTCGGCGCGCAGCGTGCCGGACGGCGCGTTGCCTTCGACGATGCGCGGCATCTGGTCGCGCGTCATGTCGCACGCGGCGAGCAGCGCGTCGGACCAGTCGCGGCGCGCGACGTCGAGCCACAACGTGCCGGCCGCGTCGGACGGATCGGACACCTTCGCGCCGGTGAGCCGGAAGCGCAGGTAGTCCTTCGGCATCAGCACGCAGGCCGTTGCGGCAAACACGTCGGGTTCGTGCTTCGCGACCCACAGCAGTTTCGGCGCGGTGAAGCCGGGCATCGCGAGGTTGCCGGCCAGCGCGTGGAGATCGGGCGCGCGTTCGGTGAGCAGCGCGCATTCGTCGGCGCTGCGCATGTCGTTCCACAGGATCGCGGGGCGCAGCACGCGGTCGTCGCGGCCGAGCAGCACCGCGCCGTGCATCTGGCCCGACAGGCCGATCCCGCGCACCTGCGCGAAGGCCTGCGGATGCCGTTCGCGCAGCGCCGCGAGCGCGGCGAGCGTGCCTTGCCACCAGTCGTCCGGATGCTGTTCCGCCCAGCGCGGGTGCGGCCGCGACACGCTGAACGGCGTGCCGGCGGTGCCGACCACGGTGCCGTCCGGAGCAAGCAGCAGCACCTTCACTTCCGAGGTGCCGAGGTCGATGCCGAGATACATGAGCGATCCGTTCCGTCAGTGAGGAGCCGCTACTTTAGCCGCACGCGCGCGCGCCTGCCAACGCAGGTTCGCCCGGATGCGCGGCCGCTCGCGGGCGGCCGGCTGCGAGGCCGCGGGCCGCCATGCGTCAGCGCTGCGCGAGCCATGCGTCGACGCGTGCGAGCCCGGCGCGCAGCGCGTCGAACAACGCCGCGTTGCCGGCGAGCGAGCCCCACAGCGCGCGGCTCGCGCACAACGCGACGACCGGGTCGTCGGCCTCGACGATCGCCCGCGCGGCGCCGTCGTCCATCACGCCGTCCTGGTACGCATACGGCAGCAAGCCGCGCGCCCAGCGTTCGAGAAAGCGCAGGAACAGCGCCGGCAGCACCGCGGTGGCGACCGGCGCCGCGCCGCGAGCGAGCGATTCGGCGAGCGTCGGCGCGATGAAGCCGGGAATCTTCGAGAAGCCGTCGGCCGCGACGCGCTGGTTCGTGTCCAGCACGTACGGATTGCCGAACCGTTCGAGCACGACGTCGCGGTAGCGTTCGAGGTCGAGCGGGCTCGGGCTGAGACACGGGATCACGTCCTGCGTCACGTAGTCGTGCGCGAAGCGGCGGATCGCCGCGTCGTGCGTGCCTTCGTGGATGTACGTGTGGCCCGCGAGCGTGCCGGCCCACGCGATGCAGCTGTGCGTCGCGTTGAGGATGCGGATCTTCGCTTCCTCGTACGGATGCACGTCGTCGACCAGTTCCGCGCCGGCCAGCTCCCAGCGCGGCCGGCCCGCCGCGAAGCGGTCCTCGATCACCCACTGGATGAACGACTCGCCCATCACCGGACACGCGTCGTCGACGCCGGTTGCCGCGCGCACCCGTTCGCGCACGTCGGCGGTCGGGCGCGGCGTGATGCGGTCGACCATCGCGCTCGGTGTCGCGACGTTCGCATCGAACCACGCGAGCAGATCGGTCTCGCCGCGCCGCTCGAGGAATTCACGCATGCCCGCGCGAAAGCGCGCGCCGTTGTTGCGCAGGTTGTCGCAGCTCTGCAGTGTGAGCGGGCCCGCGCCGCGTTTCGCGCGTTCGGCGAGCAGCGCCGCGAGCGCGCCGTACAGCGTCGTGCGCGCGCCCTGCAGGTCGGCCGCGAGATCGGCGTTCGCGAGGTCGAGCCGGTTGTGTTCGTTGAGGTAGTAGCCGCCTTCGGTGACGGTGAACGACACGATCCGGCACGCCGGGTCGGCGCCGGCGTCGATCAGCGCGGCGAGATCGATCGACCACGGCAGCACGCGCGAGATCGCGCGGACCGTCTCGTACGCGCGCTCGCCCTGCGGCGTGACGGTTTCGAGCGTGTAGGCGCCGTGCTGCGCGGCGAGCGCGTCCATCGTCGCGCGCATGTCGTCGCGGATGTTGCCGACGGTCAGCGACCAGCGTTCGTCGGCCGGCACGGCCGCGTTCACGCGGTGCAGATACCACGCCTGGTGCGCGCGGTGGAACGAGCCTGCGCCGATGTGCAGCAGCACGGGCGCGTGGGCGGAGGGCGATTCGCTCATCCGGTGTCTCCTGTTCGTGCCAGTCTTTCCTGTCGAATACGATCATTTGCTCTTTATGTGAGCGAATGATCGTATTCGGGCGAGCGAAAGTCAAGGCGCGGGCGCGGCATTTCGATGGTGCGCTGCGGCGGCGCGTGGGCGGGGCGGAAGCGGGGGCGGAAGGCGGAAGGCGGAAGGCGGAAGGCGGAAGGCGTCAGCGTCCGTCGCGCATCGATGCGACGAGTTCGTCGGGCAGCGAGCGTGCTGGCCGCCCCGGCAGGGTGCCGTGACGCGTCGGAACACGGTGAGCGTGAGTAGCGGATGGTGCGGCGCCGCAACGATATGGCGATATGCCGGCGATCGTCCCGGTGGCTCGTCGGCTCGTCGGCTCGTCGGCACGTCGATATGTCGGCCCGTCGGCCCGTCGGAAACGCGGCGACCGCGTCGGCATCGGATCCCGCACGCGGACGGCGCGAGGCCGATCCCGTGCGTGCCCGGCCCTTGCGCGAGCCGGCGGCGCCGGCTGCGGCGGCACATTCCGCGGCGTGCACACGAACGCGCGTTGCCGCGCGAAGGGGAGGCGCCGGCCCGCACGTCGTCGTGACGCGCGGGCGCGAGGCGTGCGTTACAGCGTGGTGCGCACGTGCCAGAGCTCGGGGAACAGCACGACGTCGAGCATCTTGCGCAGATACGGCGCGCCGCTCGTGCCGCCGGTGCCCTGCTTGAAGCCGATGATGCGCTCGACGGTCGTCACGTGACGGAAGCGCCACTGGCGGAACGCATCCTCGAGATCGACGAGTTCCTCGGCCATCTCGTAGAGCTCCCAGTGCTGCTGCGGGTGACGATAGACCTCGAGCCACGCGGCCTCGACCGTTTCGTCGTGACGCATCGGCTGCGTCCAGTCGCGCTCGAGCCGTTCGGGCGCGATCGGGAAACCGCGCCGCGCGAGCAGGCGCACGACTTCGTCGTAGAACGACGGCGCCTCGAGCGTCGCGCGCACCTGTTCGAGGATGTCGGGCCGGTGCGCATGCGGCTGCAGCATCTGCACGTTCTTGTTGCCGAGCAGGAATTCGAGCTGCCGGTACTGGTACGACTGGAAGCCCGACGACTGGCCGAGATACGGCCGCATCGCCGAATACTCGGACGGCGTCATCGTCGACAGCACGTTCCACGCCTGCACGAGTTGCTCGAGGATCCGCGACACGCGCGCGAGCATCTTGAACGCGGGCGGCAGCGCGTCGCCGCGCACCGCGTCGAGCGCGCCGCGCAGCTCGAACAGCGCGAGCTTCATCCACAGCTCGCTCGTCTGATGCTGGATGATGAACAGCATCTCGTTGTGATCGGGCGACAGCGGATGCTGCGCGTCGAGGATCGCGTTCAGCGACAGGTAGTCGCCGTAGCTCATCGACTTCGAGAAATCGAGCTGCGCATCGTGCCAGCCGGCTTGAGCGGTGGCTTCGCCAGGCACGTGCGGCGCTTCATGAGCCGGTTGGGCCGCGCGTGCGCCCGAGAACGGGCAGCCCGCCGGCGCGTCGTCGCCGGGTGGCTGAATATGACCAGAATTCACGACTTTCTCCAGATTTGAATGACGGGGCGCGGCGCGCAATCCGCACGTCGCGGCGGCGCGCGCCGGGCTGGAAGCGGTCAGGTCACCGCGCCGCGCTCGGCGAACTCGGGCGCCTTCCACGCGTCGGTGGCGAGGATGTCGCGCAGCGTCTCGACGGCATCCCACACGTCGACGAAGCGCGTATAGAGCGGCGTGAAACCGAAGCGCAGCACGTAAGGCTCGCGGTAGTCGCCGATCACGCCGCGCGCGATCAGCGCCTGCATCACCTCGTAGCCGTGCGGATGCTCGAAGCTCGCCTGCGAGCCGCGCTGGTGATGCGCGCGCGGCGTGACGAGCTTCAGCGACAGGCCCGCGCAGCGCGTTTCGACGAGCGCGATGAACGCGTCGGTCAGCGCGAGCGACTTGCGGCGGATCGCGTGCATGTCGGTCTGCAGGAACACGTCGAGCCCGCATTCGACCATCGACATCGACACGATCGGCTGCGTGCCGCACAGGAAGCGCGCGATGCCCGGATCGGGCGCGAAGCCCGGCTGCATCGCGAACGGTGCGCGGTGGCCCCACCAGCCCGACAGCGGCTGCGAGAAGTGAGCGAGATGACGCCGCGGCACCCACACGAAGGCCGGCGAACCGGGGCCGCCGTTCAGGTACTTGTACGTGCAGCCGACCGCGCCGTCCGCGTGCGCGCCGTTCAGGTCGACCGGCACCGCGCCGGCCGAATGCGCGAGATCCCACAGCATCAGCGCGCCCGCATCGTGCACGAGCTGCGTGACGGCCGGCATGTCGTGCATGTAGCCGGTGCGGTAGTTCACGTGCGTGATCATCGCGACGGCCGTGTCCGCGCCGAGCGCGTCGGGCAGGTCCGCCGGATCGTCGATCAGGCGCAGCTCGTAGTCGCCGCCGAGCTGTTCGATCAGCCCTTGCGCGATGTACAGGTCGGTCGGGAAGTTCGAGCGCTCCGACACGATCACGCGGCGCTCCGGCGCGCGTTCGGCCTGGTGGCGCAGCATCGCCGACAGCAGCTTGAACAGGTTGATCGAGATGGTGTCGGTCACGACGGTTTCGCCGGGCGCGCCGCCGATCAGCGTCGCGAGCTTGTCGCCGAGGCGGCGCGGCAGCGCGAACCAGCCGGCGGTGTTCCAGCTGCGGATCAGGCCTTCGCCCCATTCGGCGCCGATCACCTGTTGCGCGCGGGCGGCCGATGCGCGCGGCTGCGCGCCGAGCGAGTTGCCGTCGAGATAGATCACGCCGTCGGGCAGCGCGAACTGGTCGCGCAGCGCGGCGAGCGGGTCGTCGCGGTCGAGGGCGAGCGCGTCTTCACGGGTCTTGATGATCATGATGTCGGGTCAGTAGTTCGCGGACGAGTGGTTCGCGGGTCGATGGTTGGATGAATCAGGAGGACCGGCCGGGCAGCGCGCGCAGCACCGCACGCACGGGGCTCGCGTCGAGCGTCGCGAATTTCAGCGGCAGCGCGATCAGCTCGTAGTCGCCGGGCGGCACGTCGTCGAGCACGATCCCTTCGAGGATCGCCATCCGGTGCGCGCGCACGCGGTGATGCGCATCCATGGTCTTCGAGTCCTGCGGGTCGAGCGACGGCGTATCGATGCCGATCAGCTTGACGCCGTGCGCGGCGAGCAGGTCGACGGTCTCGGGCGCGACCGCGCAGAAGCTGCTGTCCCATTGCGCGACGCTGGCGCGCGCATAGGTGCGCAGCAGCACGCGCGGCGGCACGCCGGCGAGCGCGGCCTCGAGGTCGGCCGGACGCACGACCGGCGATGCGCCGATGCAGTGGATCACGCGGCACGGGCCGAGATAGGTGTCGAGCGGCACCGCGCCGATCGGCGCGCCGTCGGCGTCGTAGTGAAGCGGCGCGTCGCAGTGCGCGCCGGTATGCGGCGACAGCGTCAGGCGCGCGACGTTGACCGGCGAGCCGGCCTCCATCCGCCATACGCGTTCGACGGAAACCGGCGTGTCGCCCGGCCACACGGGGGTGGCGGGGCTGACGGGCGGCGAGATGTCCCAGAGTGTGTCCATGGCATGACGAGTCGGTGAATCGATGCTTCGAATGATAGGTGGACACTCGCAGAAAGTGCTTGCGAAATAAACATGGACAATCCGCCCGATTGGCAGATAATTCGACTCAGAGGGAAAACGGGGACCAAAAATGCACGCGATCACGCTCGATGCCACCGACTGCCGGATTCTGGCGGTCCTGCAGGAAGAGGGCAGAATCAGCAATCTCGATCTGGCGGAACGCATCTCGCTTTCGCCATCCGCCTGTCTGCGCCGGATGCGCCTGCTCGAGGAGCAGGGCGTGATCGAGCACTATCGCGCGTGCCTGAGCCGCGAGAAGCTCGGCTTCGAGCTCGAGGCGTTCGTGCAGGTGTCGATGCGCAACGAAGAGAATCAATGGCACGAGCGCTTCGCGGAGGCGCTGCGCGAATGGCCGGAGGTGGTCGGCGCGTTCGTCGTGACGGGCGAGAGCCACTACCTGCTGCGCGTGCTCGCGCACAACCTCAAGCACTATTCGGATTTCGTGCTGAACCGGCTCTACAAGGCGCCGGGCGTGATGGACATCCGTTCGAACATCGTGCTGCAGACGCTGAAGGACGAAGCGGGCGCGCCGGTCGGGCTGGCGCGCATGGGGGCGATCAAAGCGGTGTGAGGCCGTGGAAGCCGCCGCCGTGGAACACGAGCGGCGGAGCGGCATCCGACACGGCACGCACGCCGCAGCGTTCCACTTCGCCGACGAAGATCACATGGTCGCCTTCGTCGTAGCGGCTGCGGTTGTGGCATTCGAACCACGCGAGCGCACCGTCGAGCACCGGCATGCCCGAGTTGCCGGCCGCGTGCGCGATCCCTTCGAAGCGGTCGCCCTTGTAGGTCGAGAAGCGCTTGCACAGGTCGAGCTGCGACGCCGCGAGCACGTTCACCACGTAATGGCTGTTGCTGCGGAACACCGGCGTCGACGCCGATTTGTGCGCGAGGCTCCACAGCACGAGCGGCGGATCGAGCGACACCGAGTTGAACGAACTCGCGGTGATGCCGATCAACTGCCCGGACGGCGCACGCGTCGTGATGACCGTGACGCCGGTCGCGAACTGGCCGAGCGCCTGGCGAAAGGCGGCCGAGTCGAAATCGGGCGGGGTGGCATGCTTCATCGGGCGGCCATCCGGATCGAAACGGACAGGCGCGGCGCGCGGCGGGTGCGGGAGGCGCGGCGGACGAAAGGCGGCAAGGCCAGGGCGGTCGGTCGGGAAGTGGTGCGCATGGCGCGATTTTAGCGGAATCGCGACCGCCGGGCCCGTGCGGACGGTGCATTGCGGGGCCAGCGTGAGGTAGCGAACACAGTCGCGCGGCGCCGCGATCGGGCCCGCCGAGGCGTTTCTGGCGTGTTTTATCGCGCGCGGTCGGTGGCCCGCCCATGCGGCAGGCCATCCGCCACGCCCTGCATCACGCGCGACCGCCGCGGCAGCCATCGCGCGTGCGCTACCGCGCCGCCGCCAGCCCGAGCGACAGCGCACCCGTCAGGATCAGGCTCGACGCCCACACCGCATCGAGGTTGAACCAGCTCCGCGCGACGAACTTCAGCCCGAGATAGCGGTACACGAGCCACGCGAGCACGCCGCCCGTGCCGATCATCGCGGCCGCGTGCACGGCCGCGACGACGAGCGCCATCCCGAGATGCGCGTCGACGAGCGTGGCCGCCGCGCGATCGCCGGCGTCCGTGTCGAGCCCGCAAAGCCCCAGATAGATCGGCACCAGCATCAGCCCGGCGCCGTGCGCGAGCGCGACCGCGAACGACCACAGCCCGAGCCGCGCGGGCGGAATCCGCGCGAGCGCACGCGGGTGACGCCGCCGGATCAGCAGCACCGCGCCGAAGCCGATCACGAGCGCGCTCGCGCCGATCCGGATCGCCGACTGCCATGCAAGCAGCGCGGCGAGCAGCCCGAACGGCAGCATCACCATGAATACCGCGAGCGCATGGCCGAGCGCGAGATAGCCGAGCGCCGCGACGAGCGCGCCGTCGCGGCGCGTCATCAACGCGTTCGACACCGCGAGCGGCCAGCCCATCGCCGGATTGAGCCCGTGATAGACGCCGCTCGCGAGCACGGCCGCCCACAGCGCGAGCGGCGCGGAGAGGCCGGCGCTCAACGCTTGACCGACGGATAGCAGAACGAGTCGGTCGAGCAGTCGCCGCCTTCCAGCCGGATCTGGTGCGCGCGATAGCCGTCGGGGAACTCGACCCAGTAGTCGTCGGCGAGCGTCAGCCCGCCGTCCGGCCCCGCATGCGCGAGCACCTGCGCGGCCGGCACGCCGTCCGGATAGAACTGGTCGTCCCACGTCGAGTAGAGCGAGTTGGTCCAGTACACGCGCCGGCCGTCGCGGCTGATTTCCACCATCTGCGGGCCGCCGGCGAACGCGCGGCCGTTCGAGTGCGGCGCGCGGCGCACGATCCCGCCGATGCGCACCGACCCGGCGAGCACCGGGTGACGCGGATCCGACACGTCGTACTGACGCATCTCGCCCGTGCCCCAGCACGATACGTACAGGAAACGGTCGTCGAGCGACAGGTCGATGTCGGTCACGAGCGGCGGCACCGCGCCGAATCCCTGGAGCAGCGGCGGCAGTTCGTCGGCGGCGGCCGGCTCGGGCGGAATCGTCGCGGTCTTCTCCACATGGAACTGGCCGTCCTCGCGCCACCAGGTCCAGATCGATCCTTCGAGATTGGTCGTGTCGACCACGACGCCGACGAACCCGTATTCGCGCACCGGATCGTGCGCGGGCCGCACTTCGAGCGCCATCTGGTGCTGCGCGCCGAGATCGATCGTCTGCACGTTGCGCCGCGCGCGCAGGTCCCAGAAATGCAGCCGGTGGCCGTAGCGGTTCGCGAGCAGGTCTTCCGGCACGATGCCGTTCTCGAATTGCGGCGGCAGCGCCCATTCGCTCGACACCATGTAGTCGCGCGGCAGGTTCCACCAGAAGTCGTAATGCTTGTCCTGCGGGCCGCGGTCGATTTCCCAGCGGCCGAGCACGTCGAAGGTCTCGCAGTCCATGATGAAGATGCCGGGCGCGCCGTCGGTGCCGTCCGGGCCCGCGCCGCCGAGCGTGCTCACGTAGATGCCCTCGGGGCCGCAATGAACCGTATGCGGCCGCGAATAGCCGGTCTTCGCGAACACCTCGCCGGGCTCGATGATCTTGTGGATACGCGCCTGCGTCGGGTGCGGCTTCGTGTCGATCACGTAGATCCGCGACGAGCGCAGGCCCGGGATGATCAGGAAGCGGCGCTCGAGAAACGCGTGACCGGTCAGCGGCGACAGCGACGACGAGCACGCATTCCAGCCGAAGTGGTGGAATTCGTCGCCGGTGTTCGGCATCGTCACCGTGTGCACGATCTTGCCGTAGGTCGCCGAGCCGGGTTTCACGTCGATCACGGCGAGCGCGTCGGGCCTGGAAAAATCGGGGCTCAGCAACAACGTATAGGCAAATTCCTCCGCCGGCGCCTGCATCGCAAGTTCCGGCGAAGCGTGAAAGGTCGGGTCAGGCCGCATGCTCATCGTGGTGCCTCTCTCGGTTGTATCGGATCACGGGCGCACGGCCGTTCACTGCGGGCGTGCGGGTCGAACAGGTTGCGTGACGGGAATGCACAGGCGGTGGCGCGCGATTGCAGGACGCGCGGTGCGGTGCATCAGGTCGGGAAAGCGGGGAAACGCGGCGCGCCGGATCGTCGCGCAGGCGGCGCAACGGGCGTACGGTGACGCGAGGGTGCGGTGAAGGCGACGGCGCGCGGGGCACCGGCGGCCGGGCCCGTCATGCGGGCGATTTCTGCTGAGGCGTGCATATCGATGTTCCGGCAGATGTTGTTGGCATCAGGGCGGGCATGCATCGGACGCTGCGTGCAGCCGGACGGTGTGCCGTCGCGGCGAAGCGTGCCTAAGTGTAGTCGAGAAACGCGCAGCCGGTGGCGCGCGGCGCGCATGCGGTTCTGCCGGATTCGCGCGCGAGTGAGATACTTGAACGCTGCCGCTGCGCGCCGGGCAACCGGGCAGCGACGATAAGGACCGGCGGCGCCGGCGCGTGCCTGCGTGCCGGCCGCCGTCTTCAACGAGGTACTGATTTCATGGTGAACGAGATGCTTGAAACCGCGACTGTGGGCGGCGGGTGCTTCTGGTGCACGGAGGCCGTGTTTCTCGACGTCGACGGCGTGACGGCCGTCCAGTCGGGCTATGCGGGCGGCCATACGCGCAATCCCGGCTATCGCGACGTCTGCGACGGCGACACCGGTCACGCCGAGGTCGTGAACGTGACGTTCGATCCGGCGCGCATCGGTTATCGCGAGATCCTCGAGATCTTCTTCGCGACGCACGATCCGACCCAGCTGAACCGGCAGGGCAACGACGTCGGCACGCAATACCGGTCGGTCGTGTTCACGCATTCCGACGCGCAGCGCGACGTCGCGCTCGACGTGATCCGCGAACTGGAGCGCGAGCAGGTGTTCGGGCAGCCGATCGTCACGCAGGTCGTGCCGCTCGACGGCAACTACTGGCCGGCCGAGGACTATCATCAGAACTATTACGCACGCAATCCGGGGCAGGGCTACTGCTCGGTCGTGATCGGGCCGAAGCTCGCGAAATTCCGCCAGAAGTTCTCGCACCGGCTGAAGTCGCAGCGCGGCGCGTAATCGGCGCGTCAGCCGCAAGCGGCGCGGGCACCCGCGCCGCGACCCCTACGCCGCCTCGCTGCGCCAGTGCGCGCACGCGGCGGCGATCTCGCGCGCGAGCGCGAGGCACGACAGCGGCGCGGAGCCTTCCGCCTTGTTGTTGATCGTGATGATCACCGGCTGTCCGGCCAGCGCGTAGCGCGCGGCCAGCTCGGCGAGCGCCGCGCGCGTGGCCGGGTCCTCGTCGACGAGCTTGTCGAACGGCTCGTACTTCGCTTTCGCCTGTTCGTACTTGAAGCCGCCGTGCAGGCTCCAGCGCACGATCAGCGGGCCCGGCGCATCGCCGTCGAGCAGCGCGAGCGCGGCCGCCTGGCGCAGCGGGTCGGGCATCCGCGCGTGCAGGCCGACGCAGTAGCGCACGCCGAGCGCCGCGAGCGCGCGGATGAAGCGCGGCGTGAGCAGGCTCGCGTCGCGGATCTCGATCGCGTAGCGCGTGCCGTCGGCGTCCGGCGGCAGCGGCGGCAATGCCGCGAAGAATGCCGACAGCCGGTCGATCAGCGCGGCCGGCTCGGCGAGCAGTTGATCGGGCATCGGCGAGAACTGGAACACCAGCACGCCGGCCTTCCGGCCGAGCCCTTCGAGGCACGGCTGCACGAATTCCCGGGTCGCGAGCTGCGCGTCGAGGAAGGTCGGGTTCGGGCCCGACGGCTCGCCGCGCCTGCCGCGCACGACCGCATCGGTGACGGACGCCGGCGCCTTCACGACGAAGCGGAAGTCGTCCGGCACCTGTTGCGCGTAGCGCAGATAATCGGCCACCGACAGCGGCCCGTAGAACGAGCGGTCGAGGCTCACGCTCTTCAGCAGCGGATGCGCGCCGTACGCCTCGAGCCCTTCGCGCGACAGCTTCGTCTGCGCGAAATCGCCGTCGTAGACGATGCCGTCCCAGCCGGGGAAATACCACGACGACGTGCCGAGCCGCACATTGGGCGGCAGCGCGGCCGCGGCGGCGGCGACTTCCGCGGAAACCGGGGCGGGCGGCACGCCGCGCCGGCGCCGGCTTTTCTTCGGCGGCGCGGCCGGTGGAGACGGTTCGTCCCACAGCAGGCCGGAGGCAGGGGGCGGTTCCGCCGGTTCCTGGTCGGCGGAAGGACGGGGCGATGCACGGCCGGCGCGCGCAGGCGACTTTGCCGGCCGCGCAGTGTCGTGTTCGTCCGGCGTCACGCGTGCGCCGGCACCTGCAGCGCTGTCGCCATCCGCGGGCGCGGCCGCGCGCGCGTCGTCGGGCGCCGCGCCGCCGAACAGGTCGAACTGCCCGTCGGCGTGCGATCCGTCCGGTTCGTCGCGCTGCTGTCGTTGCGGCGGCGTGTTGCGCCGCGTCCTGCCGTCACCCATGCATGCCCAGCGTGAAGTGCCGCCTAGCGCGGCAGCGAGTGTTCGTACATGTAGCGCCGCGACCACGGCAGCGTTTTCGCGCTGCGTCCGGCCTTGCGGCACACGATCTGGAAGATCGACACGTCGTCGTGTTCGAACGCATACGCGCAACCGGCGAGGTACACGCGCCAGATGCGGAATTTCTCGTCGTCGACGAGCGCGCGCGCCTGGTCCGCCTTCGCCTCGAAGTTCTCGGTCCAGATGTCGAGCGTGCGCGCATAGTGCCGCCGCAGGCTTTCGACGTCAATCGCCTCGAGCCCGCCGCGCTGCGCCGCTTCGAGCGCGAGGCTGATGTGCGGCAGCTCGCCGTCCGGGAACACGTAGCGGTCGATGAATTCGCCGCCGCCGAGCGCCGTTTCGCCGCTTTCCGCGTCGGTCGACGTGATCCCGTGGTTCATCGCGATGCCGTCGTCGGTCAGCAGGTCGTGCACGCGTGAGAAATAGAGCGGCAGGTTCTTGCGGCCGACGTGCTCGAACATCCCGACGCTCGTGATGCGGTCGAACTGCCCGTCGATCTCGCGGTAGTCCTGCAGGCGGATCTCGATCTTGTCCTCGAGCCCGGCGGCCTTCACGCGCGCGGTCGCGAGATCGAACTGGTTCTGCGACAGCGTCACGCCCAGGCACGTCGCGCCGAACTTCTGCGCGGCGCGCAGCACGAGCGCGCCCCAGCCGCAGCCGATGTCGAGCAGGCGCTGGCCGGGCTCCAGCTGGATCTTGGTCAGGATGTGGTCGATCTTCTTGATCTGCGCGGTCGCGAGATCCTCGTCGCCGTTCTCGAAGTACGCGCACGAGTACACCATGTTCTCGTCGAGCCACAGCTGGTAGAACTCGTTCGAGACGTCGTAGTGATACTGGATCGCCTTCCGGTCGGTGTTCTTCGTGTGATTGAAGTAGCGCTTCACGCGCGCGAGCTTGCTCGCGCTGGTGACCGTGCTGCGCGCGAGCGAATAGCTGATGTTGATGATGTCCGACAGCCGGCCTTCGATGTCGATCTTGCCCTTCACGTACGCCTCGCCGAGATTGTCGAGGCTCGGTTCGAGCAAGAGCGGCAGCGCCGACGCGCTGTTGACCTTCAGCGTGACCTGCGGTGCGCTGAAGGTGCCGAAATCGAGTTGATCGCCGTTCCACAGCACGAGGCGCGCCGGTATGTTCGCTTTCGCCCGTACTTCGTCCGCCCACTGTGCCAGCTTCTTTTCCCAGAACATTTGGATTCTCCGTTTGTTCGTTGGATCGAATACAGCCAAGTATCTTGACCGGCGCCCGCCTCCTGCGAGGCGGGCGCCCGGATGCAACACGAGACACGACCGGCAAGCGGCACCGCGGCCGCGGTTCGGCTTACGGCGACAGGCGCGAGATCGTCCAGCCCGACGCCGCAGCGGCGTCGCGCGTATAGAGCAGGCGGTCGTGCAGCCGCGACGGGCGGCCCTGCCAGAACTCGATCGCGTCGGGCACGACGCGATAGCCGCCCCAGTGCGGCGGGCGCGGCGGGTTCTCGCCGTAGCGTTCGGCCACGTCCTTCTCGCGCGCTTCGAGCGTCGCGCGGCTGTCGATCACGGCGCTCTGCTCGGACGCCCACGCACCGATGCGCGAGCCGAGCGGGCGCGACGCGAAATAGCGGTCGCTTTCGTCGGCGCTGGTCTTTTCGATCCGGCCCTCGATGCGCACCTGGCGCTCGAGTTCGATCCAGTAGAACAGCAGTGCCGCGTACGGATGGGCGGCGAGGTCGCGCCCCTTGCGGCTTCCGTAATTGGTAAAGAAGACGAACCCGCGTTCGTCGACAGCCTTGATGAGCACGATGCGTGCCGACGGCCGGCCGTCGTCGCCGACGGTGGCGAGCGTCATCGTGTTGGGCTCGGGGAGCTTGGCGGCGAGCGCCTCCTTGAACCAGCGATCGAACTGGGCGAAGGGGTCGGGGGCGGCATCGGCTTCGTCGAGCGAAGCACGCGAATAGTTGATGCGGAGATCGGCGAGAGTCGTCATGTTATGCGAACGCTTCAATCTGGGGCCAGTATAGCTAACGCGCGAGAATCGTGCGTGCACAGTGGCGCGTGCCGGCGGGGAGTTCAGGCAAAATAGAGGGCTGCTCGACTTACGTTTTCCTTGCTGCCATGTCCGCTGCCGACACCGCCCCGCTCAGTTCCTCTGATCTTACCCCGACCCCGACAATCCAGCTTGACGTGGATCGCGAGCGCCGCTTCGGCGGCATCGCGCGGCTGTACGGCGCCCCGGCGCTCGCCGCGTTCGAGGGCGCGCACGTGGCCGTGATCGGCATCGGCGGCGTCGGGTCGTGGACGGCCGAGGCGCTCGCGCGCAGCGCGATCGGCACGCTGACGCTGATCGATCTCGACAACGTCGCCGAAAGCAATACGAACCGGCAGATCCACGCGCTCGACGGCAATTACGGCAAGCCGAAGGTCGACGCGATGGCCGAGCGGATCGCGCTGATCGATCCCGCGTGCCGCGTGAACCGGATCGAGGATTTCGCGGAACCCGACAACTTCGACGCGCTGCTCGGCGGCGGCTTCGACTACGTGATCGACGCGATCGACAGCGTGCGCACGAAGGTCGCGCTGATCGCGTGGTGCGTCGCGAAAGGGCAGCCGCTCGTCACGGTCGGCGGCGCAGGCGGGCAGCTCGACCCGACGCGCATCCGCATCGACGATCTCGCGCTGACGATCCAGGATCCGCTGCTCTCGAAGGTGCGTGCGCAGCTGCGCAAGCAGCACGGCTTTCCGCGCGGGCCGAAGGCGCGCTTCAAGGTCAGCGCCGTGTATTCGGACGAGCCGCTGATCTATCCGGAAGCGGCCGCGTGCGACATCGAGGATGGCGCGGAACCGTCCACCGCCGCGCATGTCGCGGGGCTCAACTGCGCGGGGTTCGGTTCGAGCGTGTGCGTGACCGCGAGCTTCGGTTTCGCGGCCGCCGCGCATGCGTTGCGGGCGATCGCGGCGCGGGCCGCGGGTTGATCGGGGCGTCGAGCGACGCGCCAGGGAATGTTGCGGCGCGGCGGACCCGCCGCGCGCGACGAGGCGAGTCGGCCAGGCCATCGCGGCCCGGCCGTTCGTTCGTCAGTTGAGCGCCATGCTCAGCTTGCGCCGCCACGCGGCGACGAGTTCCGGGCGATCGCCCGCTAGCTCGAACACCGAGATCATCGTACGGCGGCCGAGGTCGTCGCCATACGCGCGGTCGCGCAGCACGATTTCGAGCAACTGCTCGAGCGCGCCTTCGTACGCGCGGCGCGCGATCAGGCTCTGCGCGAGGTCGAAGCGTGCGTCGAGATCGGCGGGGTTCGCCGCGATGCGCGCCTCGAGCGCGTCGGTCGGCGGCAGGTCGGCCGTCGCGTCGAGCGCATCGAAACGGGTCTTGATCGCCTGGTAGCGCGGATCGGTGCCCTGCACGGTCTGCGGCGACAGGCGTTCGGCCTCGGCGCGTGCGGCGTCCACCTGGTTGTTCGCGAGCAGCAGTTCGATCAGGTCGAGCCGCGCGTCGTCGAAGCCGGGGTTCAGCGCGAGCGCCGCTTCGAGGTGGGTGATCGCATCGTCGTAGCGCGATTCGGCGATCGCGTATTGTGCGGCGCGGCGCTCGGCTTCGTCGGGCGCGGGCAGCAGCCGGTCGAGGAACGCACGCAACTGGCCTTCCGGCAGCACGCCGATGAACTGGTCGACCGGGCGCCCGTCGGCGAACGCGATCACGTGCGGGATGCTGCGCGTCTGGAAGTGCGCGGCGAGCTCCTGGTTCTCGTCCACGTTCACCTTCACGAGCTTCCAGCGGCCTTCGTAGTCGGCTTCGAGCTTTTCGAGCAGCGGACCGAGCGTCTTGCAGGGGCCGCACCACGGCGCCCAGAAGTCGACCAGCACGGGCGTGTCCAGCGACGCCTCGATGACGTCTTTCTCGAAAGTGGCAAGCGTGGTGTCCATGTCGTTCTCTTCGGTTCGAATGTCGTCAGGATGGGGGCGGCGCGCCCCTTTTTCAACGCGGCTTCGACTCGGGCAGCGGAATCCACTCGGTTTCGCCGGGCACCTTGCCCATTTCCTGGTTCGTCCACGCCCGTTTCGCGCGCTCGATCGCGTCGCGGCTGCTGGCGACGAAGTTCCATTCGATGAAGCGCTCGCCGTCGATCTTGTCGCCGCCCAGCAGCATCGCGCGCGCGCCGTTGCCGCTCGCGAGCGTGACGGTGGCGCCCGGTGCGAGCACGGCCATCTGCTCGGCCGGCACCGGCGTGCCGTCGATCGACAGGTCACCGTCGACCACGTAGACCGCGCGTTCCTCGTGCGACGCGTCGAGTTCGAGGCGGCCGCCGGCCGCGAATTCGGCGGCGACGTACAGCGTGCGCGAGAACGTCGTGACGGGCGAGCGCAGGCCGAACGCGTCGCCGGCGATCACCGTCAGCGACACGCCGTTCTCGTCGCGCTTGGGCAGCGTGTCGGCCGCATGGTGCTCGAACGACGGCTCGGTGGTCTCGTGGGCAACCGGCAGCGCGACCCAGGTCTGGATCCCGTGCACCGTGTGGCCGCTCGCGCGCTGCGCGTCGGGCGTGCGCTCCGAGTGGACGATGCCGCGGCCGGCCGTCATCCAGTTCACGTCGCCCGGCACGATCTCCTGCAGCGAGCCGAGGCTGTCGCGGTGCAGGATCGCGCCGTCGAACAGGTAGGTGACGGTGGCGAGCCCGATATGCGGATGCGGGCGCACGTCGAGCCCGGTGCCGGCCGGCAGCGTCGCGGGCCCCATGTGATCGAAGAAGATGAACGGGCCGACGAGGCGTGCGGCGAGCGCGGGCAGCGTGCGGCGCACCTGCAGGTTGCCGATGTCGCGGATGTGCGGCTTCAGCAGGGCTTTGATCGGATCGGTCATGGCGGGCCTCGTGGGGAACGGCAGGAATGCCGGTCATTGTACTGGCGGCACGGCGGCCACGCGTGCAACGGGCAGCCGGATGTCCGCCGCGCGATGCGGCCGCGGGGCAGGCACGCGTCGTGCGGCGCGGCCACGGCGCCGTGCCTGGCGCCGATTCCATGTGCACCGCGCGGGTATCGGGTCGCGCGGCGAAATTCGGTAGACTGAGCGGCGTTCAGGAAACCATCCGACAAAATCGAGGAGACGCCGATGATGGCCCCGAAGGACTTGCTGCTCGCGCTGGTCGTGATCCTGGCGTGGGGCGTGAACTTCGTCGTGATCAAGGTCGGCCTGCACGGCATGCCGCCGATGCTGCTCGGCGCGCTGCGCTTCACGCTCGCCGCGGTGCCCGCGGTGTTCTTCGTGCGCCGGCCGCAGATTCCGTGGCGCATGCTGATCCTGTATGGCGCGACGATCCAGCTCGGCCAGTTCGTGCTCCTGTTTACCGGCATGTACGTCGGCATGCCGGCCGGCCTCGCGTCGCTCGTGTTGCAGTCGCAGGCATTCTTCACGCTGGTGTTCGCGATGCTGTTCCTCGGCGAGCGGCTGCGCGTGCAGAGCCTGGTCGGGCTCGCGGTCGCCGCGGCCGGACTCGTCGTGATCGCTGCGCAGGGCGGCCGCGCGATGACGCTCGCGGGCTTCCTGCTGACCCTCTGCTCGGCCGCGATGTGGGCGTTCGGCAATATCGTCACGAAGAAGCTGGGCAAGGCCAACCTGGTGTCGCTCGTCGTGTGGGCGAGCCTCGTGCCGCCGGTGCCGTTCTTCCTGCTGTCGCTGTGGTTCGAGGGGCCGCAGCGGATCGAGGCCGCGCTGCTCGGGCTGAACGGCGCGTCGATCTTCGCGGTCGTCTATCTCGCGTTCGTCGCGACGCTGCTCGGCTACGGCTTGTGGAGCCGCCTGATGTCGCGTTATCCGGCCGCCCAGGTCGCGCAGTTCTCGCTGCTGGTGCCGATCGTCGGGCTCGCGTCGTCGGCGCTGCTGCTCGACGAGCATCTGACGGACGCGCAGCTGATCGGCGCCGCGCTCGTGATGGGCGGGCTCGCGGTGAACGTGTTCGGCGGGAAGCTCGCGCGCCGCTTCGCGGCGTTGTGACGCGCCGGCACGCAGCGCGTGCCGGCGGCGGGGCAGGGTGGCCGGTCAGGCCATCCGGCTCTTCGCGAGCGGCGGATTCGCGGCGAAGTAACGCTTGATGCCGCGGAAGATCGCGTCGGCCATCTGGTCGCGGTAGCTGTCGTCGTTCAGCCGGCTTTCCTCTTCCGGATTGCTGATGAACGCCGTCTCGACGAGGATCGACGGAATGTCGGGCGCCTTCAGCACCGCGAACCCGGCCTGCTCGACCGAGCCCTTGTGCAGCTTGTTGATGCCGCCGACTTCCTTCAGCACGTAGTTGCCGTAGCGCAGCGAATCGCGGATCTGCGCGGTCGTCGACATGTCGAACAGCGCGCGGCTGACTGCCGCGTCCTGGGTCTTGATGTTGATGCCGCCGATCAGGTCGGACGAGTTCTCCTTGTTCGCGAGCCAGCGCGCCGCGGCGCTCGACGCGCCGTGGTCGGACAGCGCGAACACCGACGAGCCGCGCGCGGACGGCGTCGTGAACGCATCGGCGTGGATCGACACGAACAGGTCCGCGCCGACGCGGCGCGCCTTCTGCACGCGCACGTTCAGCGGCACGAAGAAGTCGGCGTCGCGCGTCATCATCGCGCGCATGTTCGGCGCGCCGTCGATCTTCGCGCGCAGCTTCTTCGCGATGTCGAGCGCGACGTGTTTCTCGTACGTGCCGCCGCCGCCGATCGCGCCCGGATCCTCGCCGCCGTGGCCCGGGTCGATCGCGACCGTCAGCAGGCGCACGGTGCCGCCCTTGCCGGATTTCGGCGCGGTGAACTTGTAGGTGTCGCCGTCGTCCTCGCTGTCGTCGCGGCGCGCGATGACGGGCGGCGGCTTGACGGCCGGCTTCGCGGGCGTGGCAGGCGAAGACGGCGTCGCGGCGGCCGGCGGCGTGCGCGGCGCGGCCGGCGTGTTCTGCGCGAAGCGCTGGAAGAACGCGTCGCTGTTGTCGTTGCCCGCGACGGGCGGCGTCGCCGGCCCGTTCAGCGCGCCCGGCGGCTGCACCTGCTGCGCGCGCGCGGTGTCGTTGAGCGCCTGTTCCTTGCGTTCCGTCTGCGCGATCAGGTCGGTCAGCGGATCGGGCGCGACGGCCGGATACAGGTCGAACACGAGCCGGTACTTGTAGGTGCCGACCGGCGGCAGCGTGAACACCTGCGGCTTCACCGAGCCTTTCAGGTCGAACACCATCCGCACCACGTGCGGCTGATACTGGCCGACGCGCACCGACTGGATCTGCGGATCGTTCGGCGCGATCTTCGACACGAGGTCGCGCAGCGCCTGGTCGAGGTCGAGCCCGTTCAGGTCGACGACGAGCCGGTCGGGACCCTGCAGCAGCTGTTGGCTATTCTGCAGCGGCTGGTCGGATTCGATCGTGACGCGCGTGTAATCGCGCGCGGGCCATACACGCACGCCGAGCACCGACGACGCGTGCGCGAGCCGCGGCGCGACGAGGCCGAGCACCAGCGTCGACGCGCCCGCGCACAGGATCTGGCGCCGCCGCCAGTTGTGCGTGGCGGTGGCCGCCGATTCGATCGAGCGGAACGGTTTGATCAACATCTTTCGAGACATGCCTTTCCTGAAGCGCTGTACGCACGGACGGTGAGGGCGCGGCCGTCGCCATCCACGTCGAGCGAGAAAACCAGATCGGGCACGCCGAGCAGGGGGCCCGCCTGCTGCGGCCATTCGACGAGGCAGATCGCGCTGGAATTGAAATACTCGCGAAAGCCTGCATCGGACCATTCGGCCGGATCGTTGAATCGATACAGATCGAAGTGATAGACCTCAAGTTCCCCGTCGTCGCGCGCGAACGCGTACGGTTCGACGAGCGTGTAGGTCGGGCTGCGCACGCGCCCCGGGTGGCCGAGGCCGCGCAGGATCGCGCGCACGAGGGTCGTCTTGCCCGCGCCGAGGTCGCCGATCAGCTGGATCTGCAGCCCGTTGAACGCGTGTGCATGGGCGAGTTCGCTGCGCGCCGCGTCGAGCGCGTGCGCGAAGCGGGTGCCGAAGGCCTCGGTCGCCGCTTCGTCGGCGAGTGCGATCACGCGCTCCGCGAGCGGGGCGGGCAGCGTGTCGGCATGAGGCGTATGGGACGTGGCTGGCATTCTCGTAAAATAGTGCGATGAACCGATTACCGGAACTCGCCGCATCCGACAGGCCTTCGACTCGTGCCGAAGGCGCGGCGCCGTGCGCGCTCGATGATGCGACGTTGGCTGCGCTCGCCGCGCGCATCAGGGCGTGGGGGCGCGAATTGGGTTTCGGGGCGATAGGCATCAGCGATACCGATCTCTCGGATGCCGAAGCAGGCCTCGCCGCCTGGCTGGAAGCCGGGTACCACGGCGAAATGGATTATATGGCGAAACACGGGATGAAACGCGCGCGGCCGGCCGAACTTGTGGCCGGTACGCGACGCGTGATTTCCGCGCGGCTCGCCTATCTGCCGGCCGAAACGCTCGCCGCCGACCCACCCGATGCGTCATCCGGCGCGCTCGCGCCGCACGACTGGCGCGCACGCGAGCGCGCGCGTCTCGACGATCCGCAGGCGGCCGTCGTGTCGATCTACGCACGCGGCCGCGACTATCACAAGGTGCTGCGCAACCGGCTGCAGACGCTCGCGGAGCGCATCGAGCGCGAGATCGGCGCATTCGGCTACCGCGTGTTCACCGATTCGGCGCCGGTGCTCGAGGTCGAGCTCGCGCAGAAGGCCGGGGTCGGCTGGCGCGGCAAGCACACGCTGTTGCTGCAGCGCGACGCGGGTTCGCTGTTCTTCCTCGGCGAAATCTACGTCGACGTGCCGCTGCCGACCGACGCGCAAACGGCGCCCGAGCGCGCGCCCGAGACGCCCGGCGCGCACTGCGGCAGCTGCACGCGCTGCATCGGCGCGTGCCCGACGGGCGCGATCGTCGAACCGTATCGCGTCGACGCGCGCCGCTGCATCTCGTACCTGACGATCGAACTGAAAGGCAGCATTCCGGAGCCGCTGCGGCCGATGATCGGCAACCGCGTGTACGGTTGCGACGACTGCCAGCTCGTGTGTCCGTGGAACAAGTTCGCGCAGGCCGCGCCCGTCGCCGATTTCGACGTGCGGCACGGGCTCGACCGCGCGACGCTCGTCGAGCTGTTCGCGTGGGACGCCGACGCGTTCGACACGCGGATGCAGGGCAGCGCGATCCGGCGCATCGGTTACGAAAGCTGGCTGCGCAATCTCGCGGTCGGGCTCGGCAATGCGTTGCGCGCGCCGGCCGATCGGCTCGCACCCGAAGCGCGCACCGCGATCGTCGCCGCGTTGCGCGCGCGGGCCGACGATCCGTCGCCGGTCGTGCGCGAGCATGTCGAATGGGCGCTGCGTGCCGCATGAAGGCGGCGTAAAGTGTCGTCGGCGCGCGGCGGCGCCGCGTGTTTCACCGGTCAGGAGAAGTTCATGTTCAACGCAGTCATCGACGCGCCGTTCGGCAAGGTCGGCATCCGCACCGATGCCGCGGTGGTGCGCGAGATCGTCTATCTACCCGAGTCGGTCAAGTCGGTCGATCCGGATTCGCCGCTCGCGAAGCGCGCGGTCGAGCAGATCGAACGTTATTTCGAGCGTGCGTCGGCGCGCTTCGACCTGCCGCTCGCCGACGTCGGCAGTGCATTCCAGCACCGCGTGTGGAACGTGATCAGCGACATTCCGCCGGGCACGGTGCTGACCTACGGGCAGGTCGCGAAGCGGATCGGCAGCGCGCCGCGCGCGGTCGGCCAGGCGTGTGGCGCGAACTATTTCCCGCTCGTGATCCCGTGTCATCGTGTCGTCGCGGCCGGCGGCCTCGGCGGTTTCGCGAATCACGACGACAATGGCTATTACCAGAAAGTGAAGCGCTGGCTGCTGGCGCATGAAGGCGTGCCGTACTGATGAGCGAACCGTTGCTTTCCCCCGATTCCGATTCCGCATCCGACGCCAGCGATGCCGCGGCCGCCGCATCGCCCGCGCTGCTCGCGAGCCGCGCGTCGATCGACGTGTTCTGCGATGCGCTGTGGCTCGAGCATGGGCTCGCGCGAAACACGCTCGATGCGTACCGGCGCGACCTGGCGCTGTTTTCGCAATGGCTGGCCGCGACGCACGACACGTCGCTCGACTCGGCCGACGAAGCGATGTTGACGGGCTACATCGCCGCGCGCAGCGACGGCAAGGCGACGTCGTCGAACCGGCGGCTGTCGGTGTTCCGGCGCTATTACGGCTGGGCCGTGCGCGAGCGTCACGCGAGCGCGGACCCGACGCTGCGGATCACGTCGGCGAAGCAGGCCGCGCGGTTTCCGTCGACGCTGTCCGAGGCGCAGGTCGAAGCGCTGCTCGGCGCGCCCGACATCGGCACGCCGCTCGGCCTGCGCGATCGCACGATGCTCGAGCTGATGTATGCGAGCGGGCTGCGCGTGAGCGAGCTCGTGACGCTGAAGACCGTCGAGGTCGGGCTCAACGAGGGTGTCGTGCGTGTGATGGGCAAGGGTTCGAAGGAGCGGCTCGTGCCGTTCGGCGAAGTCGCGCACGGCTGGATCGAACGCTATCTGCGCGACGCGCGGCCCGCGTTGCTCGGCGCGCGCGCGGCCGACGCGCTGTTCGTGACCGCGCGCGGCGACGGGATGACGCGCCAGCAGTTCTGGAACATCATCAAGCGCCACGCGCAGCAGGCCGACGTGCGCGCGCACCTGTCGCCGCATACGCTGCGCCACGCGTTCGCGACGCACCTGCTGAACCACGGCGCCGACCTGCGGGTCGTGCAGCTGCTGCTCGGCCACAGCGACATCTCGACCACGCAGATCTACACGCACGTCGCGCGCGAGCGGCTGAAGACGCTGCACGCGCAACACCACCCGCGCGGCTAGCGCGGCGCGCGCCGGCCCACGCGCGGGATGCGGCCGGCGCCGCACGTCACGCAAGTTCGCGCAGCTTGTGCTTCAGCACCTTGCCCGTCGATGCGGCGGGCAGCGCATCGAGCACGCGGATGTGCGCAGGGCGCTTGTACGGCGCGAGCCGTTGCGCGCACCACGCCTGCAGCGCGGCCTCGGTCGCGGCCGCGCCCGGCACCAGCTCGACGAACGCGAGCACTTCCTCGTTGCCCTCGACCGCACGGCCGACGACGGCCGCCTGCACGACGTCCGGGTGCGCGTTCAGCACCTGTTCGACCTCGACCGGATACACGTTGAAGCCCGAGCGGATGATCAGCTCCTTGCTGCGGCCCGCGATCGTCACCGAGCCGTCCGCTGCCTGGCGCGCGAGATCGCCGGTGCTGAGCCAGCCGTCCGGCGACACGGCCGCGCGCGTCGCGTCCGCGTTGCGGTAGTAGCCGAGCATCACGTTCGGCCCGCGCACGCGGATTTCGCCTACTTCGCCCGGCGGCACGTCGGTGCCGTCCGGTGCGACGATCCGCATCTCGACGCCCGGGATCGGCACGCCGACCGAGCAGTCGGTACGCGGCGCGTCGAGCGGCGTCTGCGTGATCGTCGGGCTGCTCTCGGTCATGCCGTAGCCGTTGTGCAGCGGCACGCCGTACACGCGCTCGACGCGCGCCTTCAGGTCGGCGTCGAGCGGCGAGCCGCCCGAATACGCGAAGCGCAGCCGCGGCGCATGCCATGCGTGCGCGTGCGTGTGCAGGTGCTCGAGCAGTTTCGCGTGCATCGCGGGCACGCCCTGGAAGATCGTCACGCCTTCGTCGGCGAGCGCGACGCGCACGGCCTCGGGCGCGAAGCGCGGCGCGAGCCGCAGCGTCGCCCCCGCGTACAGGCTGCCGAGGCAGACCGATGCGAGCCCGTACACGTGCGACACGGGCAGCACCGTATAGACGACGTCGTCGGGCGACACGCCGCGCAGCGCGCTCGACGTCGCCGCGATGAACAGCAGGTTGCGGTGCGACAGCATCACGCCTTTCGGCGTACCCGTCGTGCCGGTCGTGTAGATCAGCGCCGCGCACTGCGCGGCGCCGTCGGGTGACACCGGCTCGTCGGGCGCGCTCGCGTCGACGCGGTACGACCACGTGCCGATGTCGACCGGCAGCGCGTCGGCGGGCGTCGCGCCGTGGCGCGCCGCGTGCGTGCGCGCATCGGGCGATGCTTCCGTCGCGAACGCGATCAGCTTCGGCCGCGCGTGCGCGGCGATCGCATCGAGCTCGCCGGCCGACAGCCGCGCGTTCGACACGAGCGCCCAAGCGTCGACGCGCGCGGCTGCGAACAGCAGCACGATCTGCGCGACGCTGTTTTCCGCGACGATCATCACGCGATCGCCGCCGCGCACGCCGAGGCGCGCGAGCCGCTCGGCGGCCGCATCGACGGCCCGCGACAGCTCGCCGTACGACAGGCGGCGCGCGTCCTCGATCAGCGCCGGGTGCGCGGGCGCTTGCGCGGCCCAGCGGGCGGGCACGTCGGCGATGCGGCCGGGCAGCGCGGCGAGCAGTGCCGCGACGTCGAGCGGCGCGGATGAGCGGACAGGCGAGGACATGGCGTCTCCAGAAGAAGGCCGTGCAGTGGCGCGGCGAGTTTTGCGAGCGATCGTGCCATGGCGGCGGGCGCGCCACAATCGGTCAATCGGGCAATAGCACTTCGCGATGTCCGCAATGATGCCGGTGTGGTGTGGTGTGGTGTGGTGTGGTGCGGTGCGGTGCGGTGCGGCGCGGCGCGGATCGGCTCGACGCGGCTGCGGCTGCGCTCGCCCGGGACAAAAGGGCCGCGAGTATACCGCCGGCGCCCGGTACGCTGTCGCGAAGGCGAAGGCGAAGGCGAAGGCGAAGGCGAAGGCGAAGGCGAAGGCGAAGGCGAAGGCGAAGGCGAAGGCGAAGGCGTGATGCGCTCGTGCGCAATGGCGGGCGATGCATGCGATGGCCGCAACGCCGCCCGCCCGCCGGTCGTTCGCCATTAAAATGCCGCCATGAGCAAATCCAGACACGTGTCCGAGACACCCGCGACCCAGCTGCTGCGCCGCCACGGCGTCGCGTTCGGCGAGCATCCGTACGATTACGTCGAGCACGGCGGCACCGGCGAGTCGGCGCGCCAGCTCGGCGTCGACGAGCATAGCGTCGTGAAGACGCTCGTGATGGAGGACGAGCACGCGAAGCCGCTGATCGTGCTGATGCACGGCGACCGCACGGTGTCGACCAAGAACCTCGCGCGGCAGATCGGCGCGAAGCGCGTCGAGCCGTGCAAGCCCGACGTCGCGAACCGCCATTCCGGCTATCTGGTCGGCGGCACGTCGCCGTTCGGCACGCGCAAGACGATGCCCGTGTACGTCGAGTCGACCATCCTCGAATTGCCGACGATCTACCTGAACGGCGGCCGCCGCGGCTACCTCGTCAGCCTCGCGCCGGCGGTACTCACGACGCTGCTCGGCGCGACGCCCGTGCAGTGCGCGAGCGTCGACTGAGGGTTTCACCTTCGTGGCAGGCCGCGCTCGTTCGGTAGAATGGGCGCCGTTTCGGCCGGTCGGCCCGCACGGCCGGCTGCCGCGGCCTGCCGGCGGTTCGCCGCGGCGGCGCCTGCCCCGACGGGCCGGCCCGCCGCGCCCGGCCGTCCCTTTACCGATACGTTGAAAGAAGAGTTTTCCGCATGCAGATCCTGCTCGCCGCACTTGTTGCCTACCTGATCGGTTCGGTGTCGTTTGCCGTCGTCGTCAGCGCCGCGATGGGCCTGGCCGATCCCCGTTCGTACGGGTCGAAGAATCCCGGCGCGACCAACGTGCTGCGCAGCGGCAACAAGAAGGCCGCGATCCTGACGCTCGTCGGCGACGCGTTCAAGGGTTGGTTCGCCGTCTGGCTCGCGCGGCACTTCGGGTTGTCCGACGTCGCCGTCGCGTGGGTCGCGATCGCCGTGTTCCTCGGCCACCTCTATCCGGTGTTCTTCCGCTTCCAGGGCGGCAAGGGCGTCGCGACAGCGGCCGGCGTGCTGCTCGCCGTGCACCCGGTGCTCGGCCTCGCGACCGCGCTGACCTGGCTGATCGTCGCGTTCTTCTTCCGTTACTCGTCGCTCGCGGCGCTGGTGGCGGCCGTGTTCGCACCGGTGTTCGACGTGTTCCTGTTCGGCACCGGCCACAACCCGGTCGCGTGGGCCGTGCTCGCGATGAGCGTGCTGCTCGTGTGGCGTCACCGCGGCAATATCTCGAAGCTGCTGGCGGGGCAGGAAAGCCGGATCGGCGACAAGAAGAAGGCGGCATCCGACGGCGGCGCGCAGGACGGCGGGAAGGCCTGATGAAGGGGATTGCCGCCGCCCGCCGGGGCGCCCCGCATGCGGGGCCCGGCGGCGCGGCGTGACTGTTCGACGGCGTGGTCGACGGCGCGCTTGACGGCGCGGCCGACCGCGTCGATCAGTCGCGGAAGTTGTTGAAGTCGAGCGGGGTGTCGGTCACGTCCTTGCGCAGCATCGCGATCACGCTCTGCAGGTCGTCGCGCTTCGTGCCGGCCACGCGCACCGCGTCGCCCTGGATGCTCGCCTGCACCTTGATCTTGCTGTCTTTCACGAGCCTGACGATCTTCTTCGCGAGGTCGCCCGTCACGCCCTTCTTCACGGTGACGACCTGCTTGACCTTGTCGCCGCCGATCTTCTCGACCTTGCCGTAGTCGAGGAAGCGCACGTCGACGTTGCGCTTCGCGAGCTTGTTGATCAGCACGTCCTTGACCTGGCCGAGCTTGAAATCGTCGTCGGCGAACAGCGTCAGCTCGCGCTCCTTCTGCTCGACGCGCGCGTCGGAGCCCTTGAAGTCGAAGCGCGTCGAGATTTCCTTGTTCGACTGCTCGATGGCGTTCTTCACTTCGATCATGTTCGCTTCGGAAACGACGTCGAACGATGGCATGGCATTCTCCCTTGAGATGCGGGCGCCCGGCTCGCGCGCGGGCACTCGCTATAATTGCGGACTGTTTGCCATTTTACCGATGCCCCTCCGTTTGCCCAAGGCCGGCCGTATGCCCGCCCGGCGGACGTGACCGCGAATGCCGATGCCTCCTGACGATTCCGCCCTGTCGCTGCTCCCCGACCATCCGCTCGCCGCGCATAACACGTTCGGCATTGCCGCGAAGGCGCGCTTTGCCGCGCGCGTCACGCATGCGGCGCAGTTCGAGGCGCTGCACCGCGACCCGCGCGTCGCATCGCTGCCGCAGCTCGTGCTCGGCGGCGGCAGCAACGTCGTGTTCACGCGCGATTTCGACGGCGTCGTGCTGCTCGACGAGATCGCCGGCCGTCGCGTCGTGCGCGAGGACGACGACGCATGGTACGTCGAGGCCGGCGGCGGCGAGACCTGGCACGCGTTCGTCGCGTGGACGCTCGAGCACGGGATGCCGGGCCTCGAGAACCTTGCACTGATTCCGGGCACCGTCGGCGCCGCGCCGATCCAGAACATCGGCGCATACGGCCTCGAGATGAAGACCTATTTCGACTCGCTGGTCGCCGTCGAGCTCGCGACGGGGCGCAGCGAGCGCTTCGACGCCGCGCGCTGCGGGTTCGGCTATCGCGACAGCTTCTTCAAGCGGGAAGGGCGCGGCCGCTTCGCAATCGTCGCCGTGACGTTCCGGCTGCCCAAGCGCTGGACGCCGCGGCTCGGCTACGCGGACGTCACGCGCGAGCTCGACGCACGCGGCATCGCGCCGGACGCCGCGACCCCGCGCGACGTGTTCGACGCCGTTGTCGCGATTCGCCGCGCGAAGCTGCCCGATCCGCTCGTGCTCGGCAACGCGGGCAGTTTCTTCAAGAATCCGGTGATCGACGTCGCGCAGTTCGACGCGCTGCGCGCGCGCGCACCCGAAGTCGTGTCGTATCCGCAGCCGGACGGGCAGGTGAAGCTCGCGGCCGGCTGGCTGATCGACCGCTGCGGCTGGAAAGGGCGCGCGCTCGGCGCGGCGGCCGTGCACGACCGGCAGGCGCTCGTGCTGGTCAATCGCGGCGGCGCGACGGGCGCCGACGTGCTCGCGCTGGCGCGCGCGATCCAGGACGACGTGCGCGAGCGCTTCGGCGTCGAGCTCGAACCCGAGCCCGTGTGCCTGTAACGCGGTGTTGCGCCGCGCGGTTCATTCGCGTTCGTCCGACCCAACAAAAAAGCGCCGATCGACGACGATCGGCGCTTTTTTCCGCATGTCGCGCGGATGGCGGCATGCGCGCGTAATGCGCACGTAATGCGCGCGGCGGTCAGTGCTTGAGGCGGCCGAGCAGCAGGAACTCCATCAGCGCCTTCTGCACGTGCAGGCGGTTTTCCGCCTCGTCCCACACGACGCTCTGCGGGCCGTCGATCACGCCGGCTGTCACTTCCTCGCCGCGGTGCGCGGGCAGGCAGTGCATGAAGAGCGCGTCGGGATTCGCGTGCCCCATCATTTCCTCGTCGACGCACCAGTCGGCAAACGCCTGCTTGCGCGCTTCGTTCTCGGCTTCGAAGCCCATGCTCGTCCACACGTCGGTCGTCACGAGATCGGCGCCCTTGCACGCTTCGTTCGGATCGTCGAACACCTCGTAGAACGGCGCGCTGTCCGGCGCCACCAGCTTCATGTCGAGCGCATAGCCCGGCGGCGTCGACAGGCGCAGCTTGAAGCCGAGGATCTGCGCGGCTTCGATCCACGTGTACAGCATGTTGTTCGCATCGCCGACCCACGCGACCGTCTTGCCGGCGATCGGGCCGCGGTGCTCGTAGTACGTGAAGATGTCGGCGAGCACCTGGCACGGGTGGTATTCGTTGGTCAGGCCGTTGATCACCGGCACGCGGGAGTTTTCCGCGAAGCGCGTGATCACGTCCTGCTCGAACGTGCGGATCATGATGATGTCGACCATCCGCGAGATGACCTGCGCGGAATCCTCGACCGGCTCGCCGCGGCCGAGCTGCGTGTCGCGCGTGCTCATGAAGACCGCGTGGCCGCCGAGCTGGAAGATGCCGGCTTCGAACGACAGGCGCGTGCGCGTCGAGCTCTTCTCGAAGATCATCGCGAGCGTGCGGTCGTGCAGCGGGTGATAGGTCTCGTAGTTCTTGAACTTGCGCTTCAGGATACCCGTGCGTTCGAGCACGTACTCGTAGTCTTCCAGCGAGAAATCCTTGAACTGCAGGTAGTGACGAATGGTTTTGGCGGTCATGAAACGAAATACGGCGGGTCTGAACCGGCCGCGCGGCCGGACGGCGCCGCCGTCGGGTGTGGATAACTCAAAGCAGCATAAAGGATTTTCTGTGCTTTGACGAGCCGCGACGAAAACCGGGTTGGGATCGTGGCGCACGCTGGAAGGCGCCGGAAGAGGGGCGGCGAGACGACGCGCGATGCCGCGCTGCGGTATAATCCAAAAGTTTTCTCCAGCCCGGCAGGCAAGCCTCTTCGCGCTCTGCCGGACACAAGCCATGCGCTGCACAAATCCGGTGCGGCGCGTCGGCGGCACGCCTCGACAGCCTGTTTTTTCGGGATATCGGAGCGCGAGTGCCGCTGTCCGCTCGAGCTTTGTGTTCGCGTATCCGGGCGCTGTCGCCTGGACATCGCCGGGCCGTCACTTGGGTAACCACATGGCTGAAACCCCTCCGACCGAATTCTTCATCCAGGGCATTACGAAAGACGGGAAAAAGTTTCGCCCGAGCGACTGGTCGGAGCGTCTGGCCGGCGTGATGGCCTGCTTCGGGCCCGGTGCGAGCGGGCCGAACGCGCGCCTGAAATATTCGCTGTACGTGCGCCCGACGATGCTCGGCGACCTCAAATGCGTGATCCTCGATTCCCGGCTGCGCGACGTCGAGCCGATGGCGTTCGATTTCGTGCTGAATTTCGCGAAGGACAACAACCTCGTCGTCACCGAGGCGTGCGAGCTGCCGGACTACCACGAGAAGAAGTGAGTTCGACGGGCGAGGGCGCGTGCCGCGCCCCTGCCTGGCGGTCGCCCGGCGCGATGCGCGGGCGACGCACAGCAAAAAAGCCCGCCTAGGCGGGCTTTTTTGCGATCGCAGGAAACAGGAGCGCCCGCCGAAGCGGGCACGCCGGATTTACGCTGCTGCCTGCAGACCCTTGACGGCTGCGGCGAGGCGGCTCTTGCTGCGAGCGGCCTTGTTCTTGTGAACGATCTTCTTGTCGGCGATCGTGTCGATCGTCTTCACGGCAGCCTTGAACAGCTCGGCAGCCTTTGCCTGGTCGCCGGCTTCAACAGCCTTGCGAACCGACTTGATCGCGGTACGGAATTTCGAGCGCAGCGCCGAGTTGTGCGAATTTGCCTTCGCGGCTTGGCGGGCGCGCTTGCGTGCTTGTGCGGAGTTAGCCATGACGGTTCCTTATCCTGTCCTGTTTCCAGAGCTTGGAGCCTGACGGCCAAGCGCTGCTTTTCGATCCGTCCCCTGAGAGCGATTGCCCAGGGGCGCATAAAAAACGGTGATTTTAACCGAGGCCGAGACATGAAAACGACAGGCGCCGTGCATGTAACAGGCTCAGAAACCGGCGATTATAGCAACAAAATCAAGCGCGTGGCAAGGTCAACGTGACGTCGGCCCGACGGGGGCCGCCGGCGACGCGCGCCCTTTTCGCCATCCGTCCGTGCCGGGCCACGCAACGTCCGTATAATAAGCGCCCCATGAATCTATTCCGAGCCCTGCTGACGGTCAGCGGCTTCACGCTGCTGTCGCGCGTGACCGGACTGGCCCGCGAGACGCTGATCGCCCGTGCGTTCGGCGCCAGTCAATACACCGACGCGTTCTACGTCGCTTTCCGCATTCCGAACCTGCTGCGCCGCCTGTCTGCCGAAGGCGCGTTCTCGCAGGCGTTCGTGCCGATCCTGGCCGAGTTCAAGAACCAGCAGGGGCACGATGCGACCAAGGCGCTCGTCGACGCGATGTCGACCGTGCTCGCGTGGGCGCTCGCCGTGTTGTCGGTCGTCGGGATCGCCGGCGCGTCGTGGGTCGTGTTCGCGGTCGCGTCCGGCCTGCATACCGACGGGCAGGCGTTCCCGCTCGCGGTCACGATGACGCGGATCATGTTCCCGTACATCGTGTTCATCTCGCTGACGACGCTCGCGTCAGGCGTGCTCAATACCTACAAGAGCTTCTCGCTGCCGGCGTTCGCGCCGGTGCTGCTCAACGTCGCGTTCATCGCCGCGGCCGTGTTCGTCGCGCCGCACCTGAAGGTGCCGGTCTACGCGCTCGCGTGGGCCGTCATCGTGGGCGGCGTGCTGCAGTTCATCGTGCAGCTGCCGGGGCTGAAGAAGATCGACATGGTGCCGCTGATCGGCCTCAACCCGGTGCGCGCGCTGCGTCATCCCGGCGTGAAGCGGGTGCTCGCCAAGATGGTGCCCGCGACGTTCGCGGTGTCGGTCGCGCAGCTGTCGCTGATCATCAACACCAACATCGCGTCGCGGCTCGGGCAGGGCGCGGTCTCGTGGATCAACTACGCCGACCGCCTGATGGAGTTCCCGACCGCGCTGCTCGGCGTCGCGCTCGGCACGATCCTGTTGCCGAGCCTGTCGAAGGCGCACGTCGACGCCGATTCGCATGAATATTCGGCGCTGCTCGACTGGGGGCTGCGCGTCACGTTCCTGCTCGCGGCGCCGAGCGCGCTCGCGCTGTTCTTCTTCGCGACGCCGCTCACCGCGACGCTGTTCAACTACGGCAAGTTCGACGCGCATACGGTCACGATGGTCGCGCGCGCGCTCGCGACCTACGGGATCGGTCTCGTCGGCATCATCCTGATCAAGATCCTCGCGCCGGGCTTCTACGCGAAGCAGGACATCAAGACGCCGGTGAAGATCGCGATCGGCGTGCTGATCGTCACGCAGATCTCGAACTACGTGTTCGTGCCGCTGATCGGCCATGCGGGCCTCACGCTGAGCATCGGCGTCGGTGCCTGCCTGAACTCGCTGCTGCTGTTCCTCGGGCTGCGCAAGCGCGGCATCTACCAGCCGTCGCCCGGCTGGCTGCGCTTCTTCGTGCAGCTGATCGGCGCGGCGCTCGTGCTCGCCGGCCTGATGCACTGGTGCGCGATCAACTTCGACTGGGCCGGCATGCGTGCGCAGCCGCTCGATCGCATTGCACTGATGGCCGCGTGCCTCGTGCTGTTCGCTGCACTATATTTCGGTATGTTGTGGGTGATGGGCTTCAAATACGCTTACTTCAGAAGGCGCGCCAAGTGACGACCGCAATGACCCGCGTCCTCGACTACTTCAGCACGCTCGTGGCGGACGACGACAGTCTGCCCGTCACGGAAACCGCGCTGTCGCTTGCGCAGGACGCGTATCCCGACCTCGACCTGCAGGGTACGCTGGCCGAAATCGACATCCTGGCCGCGCGGCTGAGCCGCCGGCTCGGCGACGATGCGGACCTGAAGGACCGCGTCGCCGCGCTCAACGCGTTCTTCTTCCGCGAACTCGGCTTCGCATGCAATCACAACGATTACTACGACCCCGATAACAGCCACCTGAACGCGGTGCTGAAGCGGCGGCGCGGGATTCCGATCTCGCTGTCGGTGTTGTACCTGGAGCTCGCCGAGCAGATCGGCGTGCCGGCGCGCGGCGTGTCGTTCCCCGGCCACTTCCTGCTGCGCGTGACGCTGCCGGACGGCGACCTAATCATCGATCCGACCAACGGCCATTCGCTGTCCGAGGCCGAGATGGTCGAGATGCTCGAGCCCTACGTCGCGCGTGCGGCGGGCGCGGTCGACAGCGCGTTGCGCGCGCTGCTGCAGCCGGCCACCAGCCGCGAGATCATCGCGCGGATGCTGCGCAACCTGAAGACGATCTATCTGCAGACGGAACGCTGGCAGCGGCTGCTCGCGGTGCAGCAGCGGCTCGTGATCCTGCTGCCGGAACAGCTCGACGAAGTGCGCGACCGCGGCTTCGCGTATGCGCGGCTCGACTACCTGCGCCCCGCGCTCGAGGATCTCGAGCAGTATCTCGGCGAGCGGCCCGATGCGGAGGACGCGACCGTCGTCGAGTCGCAGGTGACCGAGTTGCGGCAGCGGATGCAGCGCGACGGCGAGGACTGAGCCGTCGCAGTCTCACCGGCGCCCCGAACGTCGACACGCCCGCATCGCGGGCGTTTTTTTGCAGCTGCTTGCTTGCACTTACTTCGGCTGCATCCGGATCGCACCGTCGAGGCGGATCACTTCGCCGTTGAGCATCGGATTCTCGACGATCTGGCGCACCAGCATCGCGTATTCGTCCGGTTTGCCGAGCCGCGGCGGGAACGGCACCATCGCGCCGAGCGCGTCCTGCACGTCCTTCGGCATGCCGAGCAGCATCGGCGTCTCGAACAGCCCGGGCGCGATCGTCATCACGCGGATGCCGTGGCGCGACAGGTCGCGCGCGATCGGCAGCGTCATGCCAGCGACACCGGCCTTCGACGCCGCATACGCGGCCTGGCCGATCTGCCCGTCGTAGGCGGCGACCGACGCGGTGCTGACGATCACGCCGCGTTCGCCGCCGGCGTTCGGCGCGGTCGCGGCCATCGCGGCGGCCGCGAGCCGGATCATGTTGAAGGTGCCGACCAAGTTGACGTTGATCGTCTTCGCGAACACGTCGAGCGGATGCGCGCCGTCCTTGCCGACGGTTTTCGCGGCGGGCGCGATGCCCGCGCAATTCACGAGGCCGCGCAGCGTGCCCGCGCGCGTCGCGGCGTCGACGGCCGCCTGCGCATCGACCTCGCTCGATACGTCGCAGCGCACGAATACGCCGCCGAGTTCGCCCGCGAGCGCCGCGCCGGCTGCTTCGTTGAGGTCGGCGAGCACGACCTTGCCGCCGGCCTGAGCGAGCATGCGGGCCGTTCCGGCGCCGAGGCCCGATGCGCCGCCCGTGATCAGAAAGACGTTGTCGCGAATCTCCATCACTGTCTCCTTGGTTGGGTCCGATGCCGGTCGATCGGAGGCACGGCCGCCGCGCCGGTTCGTGCGGCGCACGTATTCGATCGATTGTACGGGGCGCCGCCGGATGCCGGCGAGACCGGCGCGGTCGTGCGAGGTCGTGCGAGGTCGGACGAAACGGATGGCGCAGGCGAAAAAAAGGTTCATCGAAGATTGCCGGCGAACACGTGGAAGACCGTCGGCGCTCGGCGGTCTCCAGCCGTTGGCCAGTTCAGCCGTCAACCGAAGCTGATGCTGAAGCCGCGTGTACCAGCGTCACTGCCTGTTCGCGCGCAGCCTCCCTGCCCGCGTGATCGATTTCGGGTCCAAACAGCGTTTTCTCGACGACGATCGATTCGATGTCGGTGATACCGATGAAGCGCAGCCACGCCTCAAGAAACGGCCGCTGATAGTCGAACGACTCGGCGGGCGTGCTCGATTGCCTTGAATAGTCGAGGCCTCTCGCATAGATCACGACGGCTTTCTTGCCGTTCAGCAATCCCGCCAACCCACGCTCGTCGAATGAGAAGAGGAGGCCGCGGTGGGACACGGCGTCGATGAAATGCTTGAGTTTGTACGGGATGGAAAAATTCCACAGCGGCACGGAGAACAGCAGCGTATCCGCGTCGTGCATCCGCTGCGCCAGCTGGCGGAAATCCGCCCACGCTTGCTGCTGGCCTTCGCTGAGCGGCGTACCGCTCAAGTCCGCGTATTTGGCATCGAGCGCATCGCCGTCGAGTTCCGGCAATTGCGTCGCCCACAGGTCGAGCACGTCGACCCGATGCTCCGGATGCGCGTCGCGCCAGGCTTCCAGATACGCGTGCGCAACGTCGAGTGATGCGGACCGCGACTTGCGCGGGGACGATTCGATATGAAGCAAGGTCGACATGGAACGACTCCTGACGGGTTGACGGCCCTCATCAGAACATAGTTCGATTCGAAATATAAACGAAGTATCATCACGCTACTCAGTAGCATTCGCACTGTATTGCGGGACATCTCATGTTCGATACCGTTTTGCTGCGCTCCTTCGTGGCCGTCGTCCAGGAAGGCGGGTTCACGCATGCCGCGGCCCGTCTGAATCTGACGCAGTCCGCGGTCAGCGCGCATCTGCGCCGCCTGGAAAAACAGGTCGGCCGTGACCTGCTCGTGCGCACCACGCGCTCGGTCGCGCTCACGGTGGACGGCGAGCTGCTGCTGGGTTACGCGCGCGCCATCCTCGCGCTCAATCAGGACGCGCGGGCGCAACTGCTGCGCGAACCGAGCGCGGGCACGATCCGCGTGGGTCTGTCGGAAGACCTCGCCAACGTCAGGCTGATGCATGTGATGAAGGCGTTTGCCGGGCGGTACCCGCGCATCGCATTCAGCATCAGAGTGGGTATCCCGGGCGATCTGCTCCAGGCGCTGGATCACGGTGAACTGGATGTGGTGATGGGCGGGCGCTGCCACGGCGGGCCCGCCGGACGCGTGCTCTGGCGCGAGCCGCTCGTGTGGGCCGGTGCGGATTGGGCGTCGCTCACGCCCGGCGTACCGGTGCCGATTGCGCTGCTGCCGGAACCCTGCCCGTATCGCGAGGCCTCGCTGGCAGCACTGGCCCGAGCGGGCGTGGATTACCGGATCGTGCTCGTGTGCCCGAGCGGCGCCGGCCTGTGCGCCGCCGCGCACGCGGGCCTTGCGGTGACGCCAATCGTGCACACACAACTTGCGCACGGCTTGCGTGCGATTCCGCCGGATGCCGGCCTGCCGGCCCTGCCCGATGTCGAGTTCACGATGTTCGCGGTGCCGGGCGCGTCGGCCAGGGTTGTCGATGAACTGGGCAACGCGATCGTGCTGGCGTTCGCGCACAACGGGTGACCACGTTCATCGCGGCGACAGCGTTGGGATTTGCGCGGCCAGAGGCACATGCATCGTCGCCGGTTCACGCAATTCCACGATGAACCAAAAAAAAGCCGCCCCGAAAGGGCGGCTTGCGGTGCATGACGCGGTGCTTACTTCAGTGCGTCGAACGCACGCTCGCGGATTTCGTCCACGCTGCCGAGGCCCGAGATCTTGCGATACTGCGGGGCCTTCAGGCCGTTTTCCTCGCCGCGCTGCGCCCAGTCGCCGTAGTACGTGATCAGCGGCTTGGTCTGCGCTTCGTACACTTCGAGACGCTTCAGGACGGTTTCTTCCTTGTCGTCGTCGCGCTGGATCAGCGGTTCGCCCGTCACGTCGTCCTTGCCCTCGACCTTCGGCGGGTTGAACTTCACGTGGTACGTGCGGCCCGATGCCGGGTGCGTGCGGCGGCCGCTCATGCGCTCGACGATCTCCGAGAACGGGACGTCGATTTCGAGCACGTAGTCGATCGCGACGCCGGCTTCCTTCATCGCGTCAGCCTGCGCGATCGTGCGCGGGAAGCCGTCGAACAGGTAGCCGTTCGCGCAGTCGGCTTCCTTCAGGCGCTCCTTCACGAGGCCGATGATCAGCGCGTCCGGCACGAGCTTGCCGGCGTCCATGTAGCCCTTCGCCTCGACGCCGAGCGGCGAGCCGGCCTTGACGGCCGCGCGCAGCATGTCGCCCGTCGAGATTTGCGGGATGCCGAACTTTTCCTTGATGAAGTTTGCCTGGGTACCCTTGCCCGCGCCGGGCGCACCCAACAGGATCAAACGCATGGTGATATCTCCGGTATGTAGATTCGTGTGGCGAGACGCAAAAGCGTCGGCGACAGCGTGCGCGGGGCTTGTCTTGCGCGCGGCGGACCGGTCTGATGCGGCGCGTCGGCGAAAGGCGACGCGCGGCTGCCGGGACGGGCCGTGGCAGGGTCAAGCTAGGACGCGCGGGTCGCGGACGGCTCGCACAATCGCCTGATTATGCCACGGGTTATTTTGAACCCGGCCGAAAAAGGGCCTGCACGCGTGCGAGATCGGCCGGCGTATCGATGCCGGCTTCGGGTGCATGCTCGGTGATCAGCACCGCGATGCGCTCGCCGTGCCACATCGCGCGCAGCTGTTCGAGCTGCTCGGCCTGCTCGATCGGCGCCTGCGCGAGCGACGGATAGGTGCGCAGGAAACGCGCGCGATAGGCGTAGAGTCCGATGTGGCGATAGACCGGAAAGGCCGGTGCGGGCATGGCCGCGACGTCGGGCCAGTGCGGTTGGTACGCATCGCGGCTCCACGGAATCGGCGCGCGCGAGAAGTACATCGCGACGTTGCGCGCGTCGAGCGCGACCTTCACGATGTTCGGATTGAACACGTCGGCCGCGTCGTGGATCGGGTGCGCGGCGGTCGCGATCGCGCAGTCCGGGTGCGCGGCGAGGTGCGACGCTACGTCGCGGACGAGCGCCGGGTCGATCAGCGGCTCGTCGCCCTGCACGTTGACGACGACGGTGTCGTCGCTCCACCCGAACGTCGCGGCGACTTCCGCGAGCCGGTCGGTGCCGGACGGATGGTCGGCACGCGTCAGCACCGCTTCGAAACCGTGCTCGCGGGCCGCATCGAGCACGCTCTGCGCGTCGGACGCGACGAGCACCTGCTGCGCGCCCGCTTCGCGCGCGCGCTCGGCGACGCGCACGACCATCGGCTTGCCGCCGAGATCGGCGAGCGGCTTGTTCGGCAGGCGCGTCGACGCGAGCCGGGCAGGAATGACGGCGATGAAGGGCTGCGGATGAGTCATCGGGGCTGAGCGGTGAGAAGAGCGGGGCGGGCGGCGCGTCGAAGGCGGGCCGCCCGGCAGGGCCGGCACGCGGCCGCGAAGAAGCGCGGCCGGGCGCCGGTGCAGCGGTGCGGCGTTTAGCTGCCGGCCGGGCCGGCGGGGTCGACCGGCGTGCCTTCGACGGTCTGGCGTGCTTCGTCGACGAGCATCACGGGGATGCCGTCGCGGATCGGGTAGGCGAGCTTGTCCGCGTTGCAGATCAGCTCCTGCGCGGCGCGGTCATAGTGGAGCGGGCCTTTGCAGATAGGGCACACAAGGATTTCAAGCAGGCGAGCGTCCACGGAGTTTCTCCACAACGAGGGCAATGAGGCGAGGATCGAGCGCGGCTTCGACGGGGACGACCCACAGCCGAGCGTCGCGCCAGGAAGCGCCCAATTTTACTGCATCCTTCTCGGTGATCAGGATCGCATCGACCGCGTCGTCGACGAACGGATTGTCGGCGAACGCGTAATGGTCGGGCAGCGGGCGCGTCGCCGGCGCGAGGCCGGCCGCACGCAGCGTCGCGAAGAAGCGTTCCGGCGCGCCGATGCCGGCCGCGGCGAGCACGCGCTCGTGCGCGAACTGCGACAGCGGGCGGCGCAGCGCCGGCTGGTCGAGGTGCCACGCGGCGCCCGGCGTGAGCGCGAGCGCATAGGTGTCGGGCCACGGCGGCAGCGCGCCGCTGTACGGATCGTTGACGAGCGTTGCGTCGCGGTGGCGCGACAGCGGCTCGCGCAGCGGCCCGGCCGGCAGCAGGAAGCCGTTGCCGCCGAGCCGGTGGTCGAACACGACGAGCTCGACCGTGCGCGCGAGGCGGTAGTGCTGGAGGCCGTCGTCGCTGACGATCACGTCGACGTCCGGGTGCGCGGCGCGCAACGCCTGCGCGGCCGCGACGCGGTCGGGGCACACCCACACGGGCGCGCCGGTGCGGCGCGCGATCAGCAGCGGTTCGTCGCCGGCCGCGCTCGCGCGCGACGCGGGCGTGACCGCGGTGGGCGCCTTCACGTTCGCGCCGTAGCCGCGCGACACGACGCCCGGCGTGAAGCCGGCAGCGCGCAGTGCGTCGACGAGCGCGATCACGGTCGGCGTCTTGCCGGTGCCGCCGACGGTCACGTTGCCGACCACGACGACGGGCACGCCGACGTCGACCGGTTGTTTCCAGCCCTGCGCGTAGGCCGTGCGGCGCAGCGCCGCGCACAGGCCGAACACGCACGCGAACGGCGTGAGCGCCCATGCGAGGGCGCCGCGTCGCTGCCATTCGCGCGTGAGGCGCGCTTCGAGCCGCGCGAGCGGGCCGCCGGGCGCGCTCATCGGGCCGGGCGCGGCGCGTCTTGCGCCGCGGCGTGGTACGGATTCGTCAAGACGGATTCTCCGTGGGGCGGCGCATGCCGCAAGGGGTTCGGAAGGCGGCACTCTAGCGCGCCGCACGCGGGCGCGGCAAGCGCGGCCGGGCGACGCACCCGATGGGGCCGGAACGGAACGGGCTGTGGATAACTCTGTGAAAAACTCCCGGCCTGTCCGCGTGAAACGCCCGCCGGGCGGACATCGAATCGGCGGCAAATCAAACTGCAAGGTTTAAAAAACTATAAAAATCAATGTGTTGTGAGGAATCGTCTGGGTTTTTCCGCGGTTTTGAAGCGTTTTTGATGGACGATTGCCAGAGTGTGGACACCTTTCAAATGGTGCAGCGCGGGCGGCCGGCGCTGGACGTCGCGCGCGTGTCGGACTATCGTGTCGCCGCCAGCATTCATCCGACCGCCCATGCTTTCCGACTCTCCTTTTTCCGCTCCCGGCGCGACCCGCGGCGGCGACGAAGTGATTCCCGTTTCGGCGCTCAATCGCGCGATTTCGACGATGCTCGAGCGCTCGTTTCCGCTGCTGTGGATTTCGGGCGAAGTGTCGAATTTCACGCGCGCCGCGAGCGGCCACTGGTATTTCTCGATCAAGGACCAGCAGGCGCAGATGCGCTGCGTGATGTTCCGCGGTCGCGCGCAGTACGCGGAATTCACGCCGCGCGAAGGCGACCGGATCGAGGTGCGCGCGGTCGTCACGATGTACGAGCCGCGCGGCGAAGTGCAGCTCAACGTCGAGGCCGTGCGGCGTACCGGCCAGGGGCGCCTGTACGAGGCGTTCCTGCGGCTGAAGGCGCAACTCGAGGCCGAAGGCCTGTTCGCGCCCGAGCGCAAGCGGCCGCTGCCGGCGCACCCGCGCGCGATCGGCATCGTCACGTCGCTGCAGGCCGCCGCGCTGCGCGACGTGCTGACCACGCTCGCGCGCCGCGCGCCGCACATCCCGGTGATCGTCTATCCGGCGCCCGTGCAGGGTGCGGGCTCGGCCGAGAAGCTCGTCGCGGCCGTGCAGGCGGCGAACGCGCGGCGCGAGGTCGACGTGCTGCTGGTCTGTCGCGGCGGCGGGTCGATCGAGGATCTGTGGTCGTTCAACGACGAAGCGCTCGCGCGTGCGATCGCGGCGAGCGAACTGCCGGTCGTCAGCGGCGTCGGCCACGAAACCGATTTCACGATCGCGGACTTCGCGGCCGACCTGCGCGCGCCGACGCCGACCGGCGCGGCCGAGCTCGCGAGTCCGCAGCGCGCGTTGCTGTTGCGCGAGGTGGCCGACCGGCAGCGCGCGCTTGCGCGCTGCCTGGAACGCGGGCTCGAGCAGCGCGCGCAGCAGCTCGACTGGCTCGCGCGCCGGCTCGTCAGCCCGGCCGAGCGGCTGCAGCGGCAGCGCACCCACGTCGAGCAACTGGCGGTGCGGCTCGCCTCGGCCGCGTCGCGGCCGGTGCGCGACGCGCGTGCGCGTTTCGCGCTCGCGCAATTGCGCTGGCAGCGCGCGCGGCCCGACCCGGCGCAGGCGCGTCAGGCACTCGCCGGGCTGTCGCAACGTCTCGCGGTGGCGCTGCAGCGCCGTCACGAGCGCGATACGGCGCGCGTGTCGGCCTGCGCGGCGCGGCTCGAGGTGCTGAGCCCGCAGCGCACGCTCGAGCGCGGCTACGCGGCGCTGATCGACACGCAGACCGGCCGCGCGGTGCGCGCGCCGAATGCGCTGAAACCGCAGCGCCGCCTGACCGTGCATCTCGCCGAAGGCTCGGCCGACGTATCGCTCGCCGACGTGCAGCCGCGGCTGACCGACACGATCTGACGGCGGCGGCGTAAGCGGAACGAAGGTCGCGCGTCCTGCGCTCCGGATGGTCCGGCGCCCGGCGCGGGAACGGATGCTGCGCATCCGTCTTCTGGTCCTGCCGGATGAAGCGGGAACGCCGATTTTCTGCATACCGCGGATAAATGCCCGTGAGTTTGCGGGGATATTCGGACTCGCCTACAATCGGACGCTCGGCAGCATTCAACACAGCCTCCCTACATACTCAACGAAGGAATCGCCATGGCTCATACGCTCCCGCCGCTCCCGTACGCTGAAGACGCACTCGCGCCGACCATCTCGAAAGAGACGATCGAGTACCACTACGGCAAGCATCATCAGGCTTATGTGACGAACCTGAACAATCTGATCCCGGGCACGGAATTCGAAAACCTGTCGCTGGAAGAGATCGTGAAGAAGTCGTCGGGCGGCATCTTCAACAACGCCGCGCAAATCTGGAACCACACGTTCTTCTGGAACAGCCTGTCGCCGAACGGCGGCGGCGCACCGTCGGGCGCGCTGGGCGACGCGATCAACGCGAAGTGGGGTTCGTACGACGCGTTCAAGGAAGCGTTCTCGAAGGCCGCGGTCGGCACGTTCGGTTCGGGCTGGGCATGGCTCGTGAAGAAGGCCGACGGTTCGCTCGACATCGTGTCGACGAGCAACGCCGCCACGCCGCTGACGACGGCCGACAAGCCGCTGCTGACGATCGACGTGTGGGAACACGCGTATTACATCGACTACCGCAACGCACGTCCGAAGTTCGTCGAAGCGTTCTGGAACATCGTGAACTGGGACTTCGCAGCGAAGAACTTCGCGTAAGTCCATGCGTACTGCGCGCCGTTGCGGCGCGCGGCACCCGAAGAAAAGCCCTCGTCACGAGGGCTTTTTTGTTTTTGTCGGGCGGGAATCGATGCGTGGCACTTGCCGGATCAGGCGAGCGCCGTCGCCAACCAGCCGAGCGCCGCGCTCGCGATCACGACGGCCCACGGCGGCACCCGCCAGAACACGAGCGCGACGAACGCGACGAGCGCCGCCGCGAAGTCGCGCGGCGACACGATCGTCTCGCTCCACACCGGGTGATACAGCGCGGCGAGCAGCAGCCCGACCACAGCCGCGTTTACGCCCGCGAGCGCGGCCTGCATGCGTGTGCTGCGGCGCAGGCGTTCCCAGAACGGCGCGGTGCCCGCGACGAGCAGGAACGACGGCGCGAAGATCGACACGAGCGCGATCGTCCCGCCGAGCCAGCCGTTCGGCGCGTCGCGCAGCGACGCACCGAGGAACGCCGAGAACGTGAAGAGCGGCCCCGGCACGGCCTGCGCGACACCGTAGCCGGCGAGGAACGCAGAATCGCCGACCCAGCCCGGCGCGACGACGGCCGCCTGCAGCAGCGGCAGCACGACGTGCCCGCCGCCGAACACCAGCGCGCCGGTGCGAAAGAATGCGTCGGCCACCGCGAGGGTATGCGAATGCAGCGCGCCCGCCGCGAACGGCAACGCGACGAGCAATGCGGCGAACAGCACGAGCCACAGCGCACCCGCGCGATGCGACACGTGCAGCGGCAGCGGATCGTGCGCGCCGCGCTCGGGCTGCGGCAACAGTACGAGCCCGGCCGCGCCGGCCGCGACGATCACGGCCACCTGCAGCCATGCGGCCGGCACGAGCAGCGCGAGGCAGGCTGCGACCGCCATCAGCGTGGCGCGGCGCGTATCCGGGCACAGCGTGCGCGCCATGCCCCACACCGCCTGCGCGATCACCGCGACCGACACGATCCGCAGCCCGTGCAGCGCGCCGGCCGCGACCGGCATCCCCGCAGCGTGCATGCCGAGTGCGAACAGCATCATCAGCAGCGCCGACGGCAGCGTGAAGCCGAGCCATGCGGCGAACATTCCCGCATAACCCGCGCGCGACAGGCCGATCGCCATCCCGACCTGGCTGCTCGCCGGCCCCGGCAGGAACTGGCACAGGCCGACGAGATCGGCATACGCGCGTTCGGTCAGCCAGCCGCGCCGCGTGACGAACGCGTCGCGGAAGTAGCCGAGATGCGCGACGGGCCCGCCGAACGACGTGAGGCCGAGCCGCAGGAACGCGACGAAGACAGGCCACGCGTGGCGGGAAGGGGCGGTAAGGGTGGACGTGTTCAAGCGCGTATGCGGGGAGAAGGACGAACGAGCCGCCACGATAGCGCGAAGCGATGACGGCGGGAATGCGGCGTTGCGGCGATCGCTCGATGGCGTCACGACGGGCGCGTCAGGACGGAGGCGGCGCGTCGTCAGTGCGTGCCGTCAGTGAGTGCCGTCAGGCAGCCCGCTCGCCCGGCGCAGCGCATCGACATCGACGAGTTCGATCTCGCCGACATGCAGCCGCACGACGCCGTCGGCCTGCAGCGCCTTCAGCAGCTGGTTGGTGGTCTGCCGTGTGAGCGACAGCATCGCCGCGAGCTTTTCCTGCGACAGCCGGATGCGCGTGCGGCCGGCGCTGATCCCGCCGTAGCCGTCGGCGATCATCAGCAGCCGTGCGGCAAGCCGCTGCGCGGCCGGCATCACGCTCATCGATTCGACGGTCAGGAAGCTCAGCCGGAGCTTTTGCGCCATCAGCAGCGCGAACTGCCGCCAGTATTGCGGCGTCGTGTCGAGAATCGCGAGCAGCGCGCGCTGCGGGACGTGCAGCAGCAGCGTGTCGTCGAGCGCGATCGCGTCGTGCGTGCGCGGCTGGCCGTCGAACAGCGCGATCTCGCCGAACCACGTGACGGGTTCGGCGACCGTCAGCAGCGCTTCCTTGCCCTGCGGATCGACCGCGCCTATGGTGAGGGCGCCGGCCAGCACCGCATACAGCCCGCATGGCGGGTCGCCGCGGCGGAACAGCGCGTGGCCGGCCGGCAGGTGCCGCAACGCGGCGCGGGCGAGCAGGTCGTCGCGCAACGCCCGCGGCAGCGCGGCGAACCACGGGTGCGCTTCGATCTGCGGCAGGTACGGGGCGAGCGGCGAGGGCATGGGCACGCGATGTCGGGTAGCTGACAGAGGTTCCTGGGCGTGACGCGCATCATAGCGCCCAATGATCGTTCAGGAGACGCCATGAAGACGCTCGAAGACCACCTTTCCCAGTATGCGGCCTACCATCGCGACGCGCGCAACATCGCGACGCATCTGGTCGGCATTCCGATGATCGTGTTCGCGGTCGAGGTGCTGCTGTCGCGGCCGGCGCTCGGCACGCTGGCCGGTGTCGCGCTGTCGCCGGCGCTGCTGCTCGCCGTGGCGTTCGCGGTGTTCTACCTGCGCCTCGACCTGCGCTTCGGGGCGGTCATGACCGCGCTGTTCGCCCTCGGCCTGTGGGCCGCGCAGACGCTCGCGCTGCTGCCGACCGCGCAATGGCTCGGGATCGGCATCGGCGCGTTCGTGGTCGGCTGGATCGTACAGTTCGTCGGGCACTGGTTCGAGGGGCGCAAGCCCGCGTTCGTCGACGATCTGGTCGGGCTGATGGTCGGGCCGCTGTTCGTCGTCGCCGAAGTCGCGTTTTTCGCGGGCCTGCGCGGCGACGTGCGCCGCGAGGTCGAGCGGCGCGCGGGGCCCGTGCACGGCGGCGCGCATTCGCATATCTGACGCGTCGGCCGCGCCGGCCTGCGGGTTCGGCGCGGACGCGGTCGGCTGCGCCCTCGGCGGCCGGTTCGCGGCGGCATCGCGGCCGGCCCTGGCGCGGCGATGCGCCGTGGGCCGAACTGACCGCGCCGGCGACCTGCGAGCGGCGCGGGGCCGCGCGTCGCCCGCCATCCCACGCGCGACGCGCAACGGCTAAGATGCGGGGTGCGTCGCACGACAGGACGCGTACGCGGAGCAATCGCCATGGTGGATCGCCCGACTCTCGATGCCTACGAAGCCCATGCCGCGCAATACGCGCAGGACTGGCTCGACCAGGCCGCCCCCGACGACATGTATGCACTGCTCGAGCAGTATTTCTCGCCCGGGCCGACGGCCGACGTCGGCTGCGGTGCGGGACGCGACGCCGCGTGGCTCGCTTCGCGCGGATTCGACGTGCGCGGCTACGATGCGAGCGCCGCGCTGCTCGCCGAGGCGCGCTTGCGCCACCCGTCGCTGACCTTCGAGCTGGCTGCGCTGCCGGCGCTCGCCGGCGTGCCGGCCGGCGCGTTTCGAAACGTGTTGTGCGAGACGGTCGTCATGCACCTCGAACAGGCGGATGCTGCAGCGGCGGCCGCGCGGCTGGCCGGGTTGCTGATGCCCGGCGGCACGTTGTACCTGAGCTGGCGGGTGGCCGGCAACGGCGCGCTGCGCGACGAGCGCGGCCGCTTGTATACGCCGCTCGATTCGGCGCGCATGCATGCGGCGCTCGGCGCCGGCATGCACGTGATCGACGAGCACGAGGTGGTCAGCGCGTCGTCCGGCAAGCGCGTGCACCGGCTGATCGCGCGCCGCGCCAACGCCCTCGACGGCGCCGCGTGAGCGCGGCCGCGCGAACTCATTCGCGGCTGAGTGCCGCTTCCCAGTTGATGTCGACGCACAGCACCTGCATGCCGGTCGCGGCCGGCGCGGCGATCGATGCGGTCACGCACAGGTGCGCTTCGTTGATCGACAGGTACGGCGGCGTCAGATGCACGCGGCCGGGCGCGCGCATCGCGTGGATGAAGTAGGGGCGGCGCTCCCAGCTCGCGCCTTCCGAATGCAGCAGCGGCCGGAAGCGCTTCGCCCGCTGCGAGACGCTGCCGCGCGCGAGCACGTTGTCGCCGATCTGGCGGCCCGATGCATCGAGCAGGAAGCAGCGCGCGGTTTCCGGCAACCCGAGCACGGCGCCGGCCGCGTCGATCAGCGATTCGCCCGCGACGAGCTTCCGGCTGGCTTCCTCCAGCGCGGCGACATACGGCGCGAGGCGTTCGGCCTGCGTGCGCTCGCGTTGCGCGACGCGCAGCCGCAACGCGGCCGACAGCGTATCCATGCAGCCTGCGGCGGCCTGCGGTTGCACGGGGTCGACGCTCGGCCCCGCGAAGTACTGTCCCTGCACGAAATCGACGTCGCATTCGAGCGCGATCATCGCGTCGCGCTCGGTCGAGAGCCCGCCCATCAGCACGAGCTGGCCGGATTCGTGCAGCAGCGACACGAGCCCGGGCAGTACGCGCTCGAGATGCGAGTGTTCGCTCGCCTGCGCGAGGATCCCGCGGTCGAGCGTGACGATGTCGGGGTGCAGGTGCCACACGCGGTCGATGTTCGAATGTTTCGCGCCGAAGCCGCCGAGCGCGATCAGGAAGCCGGCCTTGCGCAGCCCGTCGACGATCGCCGCATAGCGCGGCGTCTCGCCGCCCGCCTGCTCGGGCACCTCGAGCACCACGCGATGCGGCGGCAGGCCGAGCGCCTTCAGGTTCGCGAGCAGGGCGTCGCCGTAGACGGTGTCCATCAGCGCCGCCGGGTGCAGGCTCAGGAAGAGCCATTCGTCGTGACTGTCGAACGCGTGGAAGTTGCCGAGATGCAGCGATTCGGCGAGCCGGCCGAGCTCGAGCAGGTCGCCGCGCCGCGCCGCCTGCGTGAACACCTCGTGCGACGCGACCTGGCGGCTGTCCTCGTCGTGCGCGCGCAGCGACGCGTGATAGCCGATCGCGCGGCGGTGTGACACCGAGAAAACGGGCTGGAACACGCTGAACACGGTGTATGCGCCGTACAGCACGGTGCGCCGCTTCCCGTCGTCGCCGGCGACGGGGCGGGGCGGCTGGAAGCCGGGTGGATCGATGTCGATCATGCTCATGATGTCGGCCGAAGGAAGACTGCCAGTTTACCTACAGAATAGGCGAGCAAGAAGCATGCACGGCATCGTGCCCCGTGCGGCGGGCCGTCGCGGCCGGCAGGGCGCGCGCGGTGCAGCCGTGCTGCACCGACATGGTGCGCGGCGCGCCGCCGTGGCGATTGTGGCGGCGCGCGCCGTGCGTCACGCGCGTTCGGACGGATCGGTCTTGTGCTGCGTGCCGCCGCGGATGTCGGGCGCGAGTTGCGCGAAGATCCACGCGGACGCGGCCGTGATGATCCCGACACAGATGAAGGTCGCATGGAACGCGGGCAGCGTGTTGCTCGGCGTCACCGTGCGCAGCATCCCGGTGAAGGTGGCCAGCAGCGCGCCCGCGACCGTGACGCCGAGGCTCATCGACAGCATCTGCACGAGCGAGAACAGGCTGTTGCCGCTGCTCGCGCCGCCGGTGCCGAGATCCTTCAGCGTCAGCGTGTTCATCGCGGTGAACTGCATCGAGTTGAAGCCGCCGAACAGCGCGAGATGGACGACCTTCACCCACACCGGCACCGTGTCGCGCATCAGCGCGAAGCTCGCCATCATCACCCCGACCATGATCGTGTTCGCGAGCAGCACCTTGCGGTAGCCGTGCTGCGTGATCAGGCGCGTGATGATCCGTTTCGAGAACATCCCGGCCGCCGCGACCGGCAGCATCATCAGCCCGGCCTCGAATGCCGAATAGCCCAGGCTCACCTGCAGCAGCAGCGGGATCAGGTACGGCATCGCGCCGCTGCCGATCCGTGCGAACAGGTTGCCGAGCAGGCCGACGCTGAACGTATGGATCTTGAACAGCTCGAGCGAGAAGATCGGCTGCGGCGCGCGCACCGCGTACAGCCCGTACGCGACGAAGCACGCGAGGCTCAGGATCAGCAGCACGAGCACGGCTGCATGCTGCATCCCGAGATCGGCGAGCCCGTCGAGCGACAGCGAGATAGCGACCATCCCGATCGTCAGCAGCAGATAGCCCTTCAGGTCGAAGCGGCCGACGGCCGGGTTGCGCGCGTCGGGCATCGAGTAGAAGGTCGCGACGCAGCCGGCGACGCCCACCGGCACGTTGATCAGGAAGATCCAGTGCCACGACGCGATCTTCACGAGCCAGCCGCCGAGCGTCGGCCCGATCAGCGGCCCGATCAGCCCGGGAACCGCGACGAACGACAGTGCGGGCAGGTAGCGTTCGGCCGGGAAGGTGCGCAGCACGGCCAGCCGCCCGACCGGCAGCAGCATCGCGCCGCCCACCCCCTGCACGACGCGGAACACGACGAGCTGTGACAGCGTATGCGCATTCGCGCACAGCAGCGAACCGAGCGAGAACACCAGGATCGCGCTGAAGAACACGCGCCGCGTGCCGAACGTGTCCGCGAGCCAGCCCGAGACGGGAATCATCACCGCCATCGTCAGCGAGTAGGCGATCACGACCGACTGCATCCGCAGCGGCGATTCGCCGAGACTCACTGCCATCGACGGCAGCGCCGTGTTGACGATCGTCGCATCGAGCGTCTGCATGAAGAAGCCCGTCGCAACGAGCCAGAGCATTATGGTGAGGTTCTTTTCGCCGGGAGCGGCGGCGGGCGGACGTTGGAACATGGGGACGGACCGGTGGCGCGGGACAGCCGCCATTGTAGGCAAAGCCGCCGTGCCACGCAGGATCGGTCCGGACGCCTGTCCGGCGGCGGACCGATACAGTTCAGTCGAAAGTGTCTGCAGGCGTATCTGTCCGTGTGTCGCCACGGTCCGAAATACTGGCGTCATCGAACCCACGCGACCCGGAGGCGGCCATGCGCGAACTGCGACTCTACGAGATGGACGGCAACGAACCGGCCGGGCGGTGGCGGATCGTCGATCGCACCGCGTTGCAGGTCGCGGACGGCGGTCTGTGGCTGACGATCGAGGGCCGGCCCGACGATCACTGGTTGCATGCCGGCGAGACCTTGGCGCTGCTGCCCGGCATGCGCGTGTGGATCAGCGCGGCGGCGGGCGGCGCGGTGTTCGCGTTCGGCCCGCAGGCGGCGCCGGCCGTGCAGGCCGCGCCGAGCGCGTGGCGGCGGCTCGCCGCATGGCGCGGCGGCCGCGCTCAGGCAGCCGCGTCGCTGCCGACGTAGCGCGCGCGGGGCCGGATGAGCTTGCCGTCAGCGTACTGCTCGAGTGCGTGCGCGATCCAGCCCGCGGTGCGGCCGGCCGCGAACAGCGTGAACGCGGCGCCGTCGGGCAGCGCAAGCGTGCGCTCCAGCACCGCGAGCGCGAAATCGATCGACGGATGCAGGCCGGTCGCCGCCTCGACGCGCGCGGCGAGCGCGCGGGCCATGCGCAGCGGTGCCCGGGCGGGCAGCGTCGCGTGTAGTGCGTCGAGCAACGCGCGTGCGCGCGGATCGCCGTCGGGATAGAGCGGATGCGCGAAACCGGACAGTGCCGTGCGTGCGCCGTCCGCGCGTTCGTCGTGTGCGACGCGCAGCGCGAGGTAGCGGTCGAGGTCGGCGGCCCGCGCGGCTTCGTCGAGCAGGGCGCCCGCGCGGAACGTCTCGCCGCCGTGGCGTGGGCCCGACAGCGCCGCGAGCCCGCCCGCGATCGCACCGAACAGATGGGTGCCGGTCGACGCGATGCAGCGCACCGCAAAGGTCGACGGGTTCAGTTCGTGATCGGCGCACAGCACGAGTGCGCGGCGCAGCAGGTCGGCTTCGTCGCGCCGCCGGATCCGCCACGCGGCGGCGAGCTGTCGATGCACGGGCGCGTCGCCCGGTGCGATGCCGGCCAGCGCGGCCGTCGTCACGCGCAGCAGCAGCGTGGCCGCGTCGAACTGCGCGTCGCGCCCCTGCGCCCACAGGCGCGGCAGCGAGGCGGCCGCGGCGGGGAGCAGCACCAGCGTGCGCTCGAGCGGCGCGAGATGGGCCCAGCGGCGGGCCCAGTCTTCCCACTGGGCGGCGTCGAAACCGGTCGATGCAAGCGCTGCCGCAGCGAGCCGCGCGGGCGGACAATCCCACAGGCGGGCCGCCGTTTCCTCGAGCGTCGCGTCGTTCGCGAGCGCGATCGCATCGGCGCCGCGATAGTGCAGGCGCCCGTCGGCGATTTGCGTGATCCGCGATTCGAGCACGGGCACGCCCCAGTCGAGCGAGCGTTCGGCGACGCCGCCCGCGCGCTTTGCATCGGCGCGGCGGCGCGCGAGCAGGCGCACCTCGTCCGCGTCGTAGCGGCGGCGCTTGCTCGCGCCGTCGGGCAGCGAGCGCAGCAGGCCGCGGCTCACATACGCGTAAAGGGTGCTCACGCTGACACCGAGGATGCCGGCGGCTTCCGGCGCGCTGAGGGACGTCATGCCGATCGCTCCTGTCGGGGCGCATGAAGCGCGGCCCGGCTACAACTATTCGTTATGCGTTGATTCGCGCAATCAAGATTGATCGCGCCTGTCGCGAATTCTAGACTCGAATGCGTCTCCTCCACGGCGCGCTTCCACCATGACCCCCGAACTCGCATTGACCCACTTGTGGCAACTGGCGCACGGCGAACCGCGCGCACTGGCCCGCGCGGCCGTGGCGGGGCAGGACCCGACGCTGCCGTCGGCATTCCACGTCGGCACGCTCGCCGCGGCGACGATCGCGGCGGCCGGGCTCGCGGCGGCCGAATGCCACCGGCTGCGCACGGGCGTCGCGCAGCGCGTCGACGTGTCGATGCGCGACGCGCTCGTCGCGTTTCGCAGCGAACGCTACCTGCGCGTGGACGACGGCCTGCCGCCCGAGCCGCGCCATCCGGTGACGGGCTTCTACGAAACGCGCGACGGGCGCTGGATCCAGCTGCATGCGAACTTTCCGCATCACCTGCACGGGATTCTCGACGTGCTCGGCAGCGGCCCGCAGCGCGATGACGTGGCCGCGGCGATCCGCACGTGGGACGGCGCGGCACTCGATACCGCGCTCGCCGAGGCCGGCCTGTGCGCGGCATTGATCAGAATCCCTGACGAATGGGCGGCGCACGACCAGGCACGGGCACTCGCGTCGCTGCCGCTGTTCGAGATCGAGCGGATCGGTGACGCGCCCGTCGAGGCGATCGGCCACGGCGCGCCCGACCAGCCGCTCGCGGGCGTGCGCGTGCTCGATCTCACGCGCATCATCGCGGGGCCGGTCGCGGGCCGCACGCTGGCATCGCACGGGGCACAGACGCTGCTCGTCAACGGCCCGCACCTGCCGAACATCGCGTCGCTCGTGATCGACAACGGGCGCGGCAAGCGCTCGACGTGGATCGACCTGCGCGAGGCGGGCGGTGTCGCCACGTTGCGCGCGCTCGCACGCGACGCCGACGTATTCCTGCAGGCCTATCGCCCCGGCGCGCTCGCGGCGCGCGGGTTTTCGCCGCAGGCGCTGGCGGAGCTGCGGCCCGGCATCGTCTGCGTGTCGGTGTCCGCATACGGGCACGCGGGGCCGTGGTCGATGCGGCGTGGCTTCGACAGTCTCGTGCAGTCGGCGAGCGGTATCGCGTGGCACGAGCAGCACGCCGCGCACGCGGACGGCCCGCGCCATCTGCCATGCCAGGCGCTCGATCATGCGACGGGTTATCTCGCGGCGTTCGGCGCGATGATCGCGCTCGCGCGCCGTGCGACCCAAGGGGGGAGCTGGCACGTGCGGCTCTCGCTCGCGCAGACGGGGCGCTGGCTGCAATCGTTCGGCACGGTGCCGGACGGCCTGCGGGCGCCGGATTTCACGTTCGACGACGTGCGCGACCGGATCGACCGGAGCGCGTCGCCGTTCGGCACGATCGATGCCGTGCGTCCGGCCGAACGCCTGTCGGCGACACCGCCGCGCTTCTCGAGGCCGCCCGTGCCGCTCGGCACGGACGAAGCATGCTGGTTGTGAGCGCCGGCGGCGCCGTACGCCGTGAGTATTGCCGGCGTTACTTGCGCAGTTCGACGACGAAGTCGTAGTAGTCGTTGCGGCAGTAGGTATCGGTGAGTTCGATCGCGCGCTGGTCGGCCGTATAACCGATCCGCGTGATCAGCAGCAGCGCGTCGTGCGGCGCGATGCCCATCTGTTGCGCGATCTCGTCGGTCGCGTTGACCGCGCGGAAATGCTGCAGTGCGCGCACGATCGGCGTGCCGCGCGCTTCGAGATAGCTGTACAGCGAACCGCCGATCGCCTGCGGATCGGGAATCAGCGTGGCGGGGAACGTCGAGTTCTCGACGGCCATCACGATGCCGTCGGCGAGGCGCAGGCGTTTCAGCCGTGTAACGGAGGCGGCCGGCGACAGGCCGAGCTGGATCACTTCGTCGCGATTCGCGGGCTGGATTTCGCGCTCGAGCCATTGCGAACTCGGCTTGAAGCCGCGGCGCTCGAGCATCTCGCTGAAGCTCGACAGCCGCGACAGCGGATCCTCGTAGCGCGGCCGGATGAAGTTGCCGGCCCCTTGCGTGCGGCGGATCAGGCCCTGCTCGACGAGCAGCGCGATCGCCTTGCGCGCGGTAATGCGCGACACGCCGAGCGCTTCGGACAGCACGCGTTCGGACGGCAGCGCCTCGCCGGCCGCCCAGCGATTGTCGTGGATCGCGTCGCCGAGCTTGCGGGCGAGCTGCAGGTAGAGCGGCGTGTCGTTGTCGGGGTCGGGGCGCAGGTCCTGCCAGCGGTCGTCCGTGGGTGCCTTCATGGAATGGGTATCGATCAGGGTGCCGGCCATTCTAAGTCATCATGCGGTGCCGTTATAGCCGGTTTTTGCCGTGTAACAGGTGGACGCCGCACCGATTGACTACACTGATGCGTCGTATTTGATGCTTCGGCCGCGGGTGCGCGGCCACGAATCCGCAGCGAGGAGCACATGACAGACACGATCGCCACGGTCGTCCTGCCGGACGGTGAGACGATTCCGAAACTCGGCCTGGGCACCTGGGAAATGGGCGAGCGGCCCGCGCGCCGGGCGGACGAGATCGCCGCATTGCGCGAGGGGATCGATCTCGGGATGACGCTGGTCGATACCGCCGAGATGTACGGTGACGGTGCGACCGAGGCACTCGTCGGCGAGGCGCTCGCCGGCCTGCGCGACGACGTGTTCCTGGTCAGCAAGGTGTATCCGCATCATGCGAGCCGGCGCGGCGTCGTCGCCGCGTGCGACGCGAGCCTCAAGCGTCTGCGTACCGATCGTCTCGACCTGTACCTGCTCCACTGGCGTGGTTCGGTGCCGCTCGAGGAGACCGTCGAGGGGTTCGAGGCGCTGCGACGCGCGGGCAAGATCCGCCACTGGGGCGTCAGCAACTTCGATACGGCCGACATGGCCGAGCTCGTCGACGAGGCGGGCGGGGGCGCGTGCGCGACCAACCAGATTCTCTACAACATCGCGCGGCGCGGCCCGGAATTCGACCTGCTGCCGTGGCTCGCCGATCATCGGATGCCGGCGATGGCCTACAGTCCGGTCGATCACGGACGGCTGCCGAAGCGTTCTCCGCTCGATGAAATCGCGCGGCAGCGCGGTGTGTCGGTCACGCGCGTCGCACTCGCCTGGGTGCTTGCGCAGCCGGGCGTGTTCGCGATTCCGAAGACGTCGCGGATCGAGCACGTGCGCGACAATCGCGCCGCGCTCGATCTCGTGTTGAGCGATGACGAGCGCGCGCAACTCGACGGGTACTTCCGTCCGCCGCGCAGCAAGCGCGCGCTCGAAATGCTCTGACCGCGTCGGGGGCAGGCGACGCGTCGGTCAGTGGCCATGACCACTGGACGATCCGCCGTTGCCGCCATTGCCGCCGGCACTGCCGCTTCCATTGCCATTGCCGACGCCGTTGGCGCCACCGTTGCCAGCGCCGCCGCTACCGTTGCCATTACCGTTGCCACCGCCGTTGCCGTGACCGCCGGTGCCATGGCCGCCGCCGCCGGAACCACCGCCGGAACCACCGCCGGAACCGCCACCGGAACCACCGCCGGAACCACCGCCGGAACCACCGCCGGAACCGCCGCCGGAACCACCGCCGGAACCACCGCCGGAACCACCGCCACCGTGGCCTCCGCCACCGCCGGAGTCGCCACCACCGTGACCTCCGCCACCGGAGCCTCCGCTACCGCCGGAGCCGCCGCCACCGTGACCTCCGTCGCCGTGGCCTCCGCCACCGCCGGAGCCGCCACCACCGTGACCTCCGTCGCCGTGGCCTCCGCCATCGCCGGAGCCGCCACCACCATGACCCCCGTCGCCGTGGCCTCCGCCACCGCCGGAGCCGCCACCACCATGACCCCCGTCGCCGTGGCCTCCGCCACCGCCGGAGCCGCCACCACCGTGACCCCCGTCGCCGTGGCCTCCGCCACCGCCGGAGCCGCCACCGCCGTGACCTCCGTCGCCGTGGCCTCC